>CANPZE010000054.1 GCA_947589315.1 uncultured Lachnospiraceae bacterium
TACAGCCGGTAGGTCAGGTTGGAATTCTCCTGGATCTCCGCCACCAGGGCCCCCGCCCCCAGCGCGTGGACAGTCCCTGCCCCGATGAAAAATACATCATTTTTCCTTATCCCCACATACTGCAGATGGTTCAGCACCGTTCCGTCCGCAGCCGCCTTCTCCAGGACGCCGCGTTCCATGTCATGCAGGAAGCCGTAGGCAAGCTTCGTGTCCTTCCGCGCATCGAGCACATACCACATTTCGGTCTTCCCGAGCTGACCACCCTTATGTTCACGCGCATATTCGTCTGAAGGGTGTACCTGGACGGACAGCCTCTCTGCCGCGTCGATCAGCTTCACCAGAACCGGCAGCTGCCCAGCCGGCAGCCCGTGTGACAGGGGATGCCGGCCCATATATCCCGGGTTCTCTTTCATGATCCGCGAAAGCGGCTCACCGTCATGCTTTCCTCCCTCGGCAGCGCTTTCCCCATCCGGATGCGTCGAACACTCCCAGGATTCCGCCAGCGGCGACCGGTCCGTTTCCTTCCCGAAATCATCCTTCAGCCTGCGGCCGCCCCACAGGTAGTCCTTATACGCCGGCTTCAGCAGAAACGGTTCGTTCATCCCCAGCCCTGCTCCTCCAGTTCATATTTCTGTTTGTCATGGACGCTGATGTCCTTTCCGAGCTGGACCTCGATCATCTGCAGTTCTGTCACCGCCATGACCGTATGCCGGCACCCGGCCTGCATGGTCACCACGTCCCCCGCGCGGATGTCCTGCTCCATCCCGTCCACGATGGTCTTCCCGCAGCCGGATGTAACGACCCACACTTCATCCCTGTGCTGATGGCTGTGGTAGTTCATATGCTGCCCCGCCCCAAGCGAGACCTTGATCGTCAGGCTGCCATCCGAGACCTCCAGCACCCGGTACGTCCCCCAGGACTTGTCCGCGAACATGACCGGCTGGTCCAGCCGGTCAACATACGGCTTGATGTAGGAACTCCGTTCCTTGTCCGAGACCAGGATCCCCTCCGCCGACGCACTGACGACCACGTCATGCAGCCCCGCGGCCAATACCGGAATATCAAGTTCGTTGATGATATGCGTGTTGCTGCAGGTTCCGTCCGTTATGGCGTTCCCGACCAGCGGCTCGTCCATCGCCTCCGTCAGTGTGTTCCAGGTCCCCAGGTCCTTCCACCGGCCGGCAAAACGCATCACCTGAATATCCGGCTCCTTCTCTACGACTGCATAGTCAAAAGATATCTTCTCAAGTGCACTATACCTGGCATAAAAATCCCAGTAATCCGTAAACCCTTCCAATTCGCACGCCTTCTCCAGCACATATCCGATCCGGCAGGCGAACACGCCGCCGTTCCACAGTGCTCCTTCGGAAATGTAACGCTTTGCGGTTTCCGCGTCCGGCTTCTCCTTAAATGTCCTTACCCGGCTTATGCGCTCCGCGGACTCCGGCAGGATATAGCCGTATTTCTCACTGGGGTATGTCGGCTCGATCCCCATCAGGACAAGGCCGGATTCTTTTTCCCCGGCCAATTCCCCCAGCTCCTTCAGAGCCTCAAAATAGTCGTCGTCCACCAGGGGATCAACCGGACAAATAACCACTGGTTCTTCCATACCAGCTCCGGCGACATCCCGCAGACAGGCCGCCGCCAGCGCAATGGCCGGGAAAGTGTCCCTCCGGCACGGCTCGACGCTGATCCCCACATCCGTCCCTAATTGATTATGTAAGGATGACACCTGTGCCTTGCCTGTCGCTATGGTGACACGGGCGTCCGGGTCCGCCTTATGGATCTGGCGGTACACCCGCTGCACCATGGATTCATAGGCGCCGTCTTCTCTTTTAAATATTTTTATGAACTGTTTCGACCTTATATCATTGGACAGGGGCCACAGGCGCCGGCCTGAGCCCCCAGATAACAAAATACAATTCATATATATTCCTATCTATAACTGATTTCTATGGTTAAAATAATATTCAATAGTTTTTTCAATGCCCTCTCGAAATTCCGTCTCTGCCTTGAATCCAAATTCAGAATACGCCTTTTCCACATCAAGCATCCTCCTGTGCTGCCCGCCCAAACCATTATTTAAATATACAAATTCCCCTTTATATCCAAGAATTTCCTTGATAAGCAATGCTAATTCTTTAATTGTGATTTCTTTTCCTGAACCAATATTGACAGGATCGCCTTTTTCATACAAACTGGTCGCAAGGGCAACCGCCCGGGCCGCATCTCCGACATATACAAATTCCCGGCTTTCATCTCCTGTCCCCCATACTTCCACATGGTTTTCTCCATGCTCCATTGCATATACTACCTTTCTGATCAGGGCCGGTATCACATGTGAGTTATTAATATCAAAATCATCGCGTGGCCCATAAAGATTAACAGGTAGTAAATGTATAAAATGGAAGCCATACTGTTTTTGATAGGCAGTACACTGTGCAAGAAGCATCCTTTTGGTCAGCCCATATGAATCATTCGTTTCAACAGGATACCCGTTCCACAAGTCTTCCTCCCGGAAAGGAACAGGCGTAGCGGCAGGATATTCACACACGCTTCCAATTCCAACAAATTTCTTAATATTATTCAGATATGACTCATGAACAATATTCAGGTTAATCAGTGTATTATTATAGAGTTGATTACCTGCATGAGTGCTGCTATAACCGATCCCTCCAATATCCGCAGCGGCATGGATCACTATATCTGGCTTGGGGAAATCCTGAAAGATACGCCTGACAGCACTACTGTCCCTTAAGTCATATTCCTTGCTTCTCGGAACAAAAATGTCGTTATTGCCTTTCAGCAAATCAACAATGTGACTTCCTAAAAAACCGGCGCCGCCGGTAACGATAATTCGCTTGCCACTTATTATATTTTTATCCATATCATTTTCCTCCCAATGATACTTTTTCTTGACTGTCCGCATGAGTCTTTGTAGAACACGCATCCCATTTTAGTATTAGATGTTGCATTTATTTATACTGTATATACTTGCAGACTTTCTTCCAACTCCTTCAGCGCGTCTTCACGGCGAAAATAGTTGGTCATTCGACATATCCGCCATATACTTCTTCCCTGTTTCGGCATCCGGCACATAATCGACTCAAATCTTATTCATAGGTCCTTAACTTCCCGCCACCTGATCCATATCATGTCCCACCATGATCCTCACCAGCTCCTCAAACGGTGTCTTTGTCGGATTCCAGCCAAGCTCCCTTTTCGCCTTGCCAGGATCCCCCCACAGGTCGACAACATCCGTTGGCCTGTAGAATTCCGGCGATACTTCGATCAATATCTTCCCTGTCATCTTGTCAATACCGATCTCCTGAGTCCCGATCCCCTTAAACGCCAGTTCGATCCCTGCATACCGGAATGCCAGCTCACAGAATTCCCGAACCGTATGCTGTTCCCCGGTAGCCACCACATAGTCATCGGGTTTCTCCTGCTGGAGCATCAGCCACATACACTCTACATAATCCTTTGCATAGCCCCAGTCGCGTTTCGCTGACAGGTTACCCAGCAGCAGCTTCTCCTGCTTTCCCTGAGCGATCCGCGCTGCAGCCAGTGTGATCTTCCGAGTGACAAAAGTCTCCCCCCTGCGCTCTGACTCATGATTAAAGAGGATTCCTGAACAGCAGTACATCCCATATGCCTCCCGGTACTCTTTCACGATCCAGTAGCCGTACTGTTTTGCTACTGCGTACGGACTGTACGGATGAAACGGTGTCTTCTCCGACTGGGGGACTTCTTCCACCTTTCCATATAGCTCTGAGGTGGACGCCTGATAGATCCGACAGCTGTCTGCTAGGCCGCAGATCCGCACCGCTTCCAAGATCCTCAGTACTCCAGTCGCCACGACATCAGCCGTGTACTCTGGCACCTCAAATGATACCTGCACATGGCTCTGGGCCGCCAGGTTATATATCTCGTCTGGCCGAACCTTCCCGATAATCGATACAAGGCTGATGGAATCACTCAAATCGCCGTAATGAAGATGGAAATGTGGATTTCCCTCCAGATGTGCTATTCTCGGCCGGAACTCAACTGAAGATCGACGGATGATACCGTGTACCTCATATCCTTTTTCTAATAAAAACTCCGATAAAAAGGAGCCATCCTGTCCGGTGACCCCTGTAATCAGTGCAGTTTTCATTTTGTTTTCTTCCTCCGTTATGTAGTGCTACTAGGATGTGTTTTAATTAAATTCCCCTATGGCAGCTTATTTTTTGCTCTTTAACTTATCTCCCACCATATTTAACAATCTCATGATGTAATTGTATAAATCCTTAAAGTATGGATTTCTGAAATAGATCAAGATATTTACCACTGAAGGAACCGTTGCCCAAACCAGCAACCTCTGCAGAAGTCCCCAAGCAGTAATCGGTATCCGTCTGGTAATTAAGTAAACCACAAGGCTCTCTGCCAGCACCACGCTAAACAGCAGCAAATGTTTAGTCAGATACTTCTTTACTGATTTTCCAAAATAGTTTCCCACCACAAACCGTATCCGACCGTAGGCAATCGGAAGGAATGCAAAGAATGTCCCGATCTGCACACCAACCACACCAAGCATATATGCCAACACAACCGAAATAATCACATTTAGAACTGCCGACAGAAGCATACAGTTTCTGTCCTGTCTGTAATCTCCAAAGACACTGCGATATTTGTAAACAATCTCCCATACAGAAGTTAAATAGATCGTTAACGAATACACTATTACAAACATATCCGGGAGCAGGTAATTAGTACTGCCCATCCAGATTTGAATGGCTGGCTGAAAAAAAACGAGGAATCCAAAGCATATATAACTTGCAAAGAAAAAGCTGAATACATCAAACATTTCAAACTGTTTCCACAGTTCATCCTTACTGCGGTTACTGTAAACAATATTTCCTATTGCCGACCGAACTGGATTCAGCAAACGATAAAAGAATACATTCAATACTCCCTTCTGGAGGAGATAATAATTCCCGTACAGTGCAACAAATCGGATTCCGCATATAGCAGATACAACTATGTTATCTGTACCGCCATAAACAGCATAGGCAATCTTATGTACCAGGAAATTCCTGACATCCGGAATCATGTTGCGCTTACGGATATCTTCCATTGTGACCGTATATTTCTCTTTCAAGTACGGGTAATCCCTGTTCGTCTTACACAGAATTATGAAATTAGCAATAAGTGATGTGGACAACTGTATGGTAAGATACAGCAGATAATTTCTAAAAGCAGCTAGCATAAACAGCTGTACAACCTGTACCGCTATATTGGTGAACAGGTCGACCTCTATTGTTTTATACTCCTTTTGATCCGCCGCATAGATTGTGCATCTGTAGGAAAGAAAATATCCTGCTATTGTACTCGCAAGCTGCAGGAAATAAACGATATAAAGATAACTGATATCTTTGTCTGCATCCTTGACAATATAAGGGACAAACACGCAGGCTACTAGGCCAAGAACCGTAACCACTGCTGCAATAACTCTGTAAACCCATTTATACAGATACATGAGTTTACCGATTTCCTGTTTATTATCCGTAACTATTTCCCGGTATAAATGAAATGAAATAATCCCACCGATCCCAAGCTCTGCAACGGACAAAATGGAAAAAACATTGCCAAATACACTCTGATATCCCAGATATTCGATATCTAGAAATATAACAAAGACACGGCGGTTGACAAACTGCAAGAGCAGAGTCAGTATCTGGGCTATCACTGATATGATGCTGTTCCTTAATGTTTTAACATAATTCATAGGCTTTCTGCTCGATTCCTATTACGCAACCAACGTTTATATCTTTTCGCCTCGACAGAATTGTCCTTATTGATTCCCTTATCTAAAATTACAAGCTCCTTGAAATCACGATTCAAAGCAAGATTTATATATTGTGCCGCAAAAGCCACCTGAGATGGACCACAAATCAGTGAATTGCAATTTGCAAGGGTGTATATATCACGCAATGTTTCAAGACCAAGTCGATAGTAATGCAACGGACGTTTGCTATAAGTACATTGTGCCCCGACATGATTTTTGCTTCGAAACGCATCTGCATAATATAGCAACTCACTTTTGAATTCTCTTTGAAACAATTCCAGTACATTTTCATCATCTGTGGCAAGAAATATCTTGTCATAATCGCCACTTGCATACAACTCTTTAACTTTAGTAAGATACTCTTGAGGAGTGATTACAGTTGGATGATTTTTGCATCCCACATTAAAATCTGTACCTCGGACATGGACTGCTAATACGATTTTATTATCCTTCAATAAATTGTTCAGATTTTCGTTAACATATTCTCTCGTTTTCTTATTTAAATGGATATATTTTTTATATATATATGCAAGTTTCTCAATCTCTGACTTACTAATAGCATACGATAATTCATGAGAAGCATGCTCCATAGAAAAATTCCTATGGCCCATTCGAGCCTCTATCACGACTCCGCAATCTTTGATTTCTTCATAATTAATTTTCGAAACCGGTTCAAAATAATATTCAAACACATTCTTGGTTACAATATCCATACCAGTATCATAATAGGGGATGACATTTCCCCATTCAACGATAGGAGTAAATCCAAAATAATCAGAAAAATATAACTTTTCTAATGTCCAGCGAAGTACAGCACAAAATCCCATACGTCCCTTTATATTTTTACCATTATTAACTTTACAATCCACGATATGATAAACTATTATTGAGGGAAATCTTATGCCATTACGAGTAACAAGAATGGATGTATAATCATAAGAGCCATCATAATAACCCTTTATCAATTTAATATAATTTGGATCATTTAAGTTATTTATACATTGTGCGAACACATATAATTTATTATTATTTATAATTATCTTTTTAATTATACTTTTTATGTTCATCTGATATCCTTCCTTAGATTCTCTATGCACACTATATGCGATTGCAGAATTAAACCCTAATTTTGAAATACTTAGAAAGCAAAAGCGCAAACTACCCACTCCCAATAGTAATCTAATATATATAACTAATTTCCTTTAATCACGCTATTATGCCCCTATTATTTTTTCCCACACACGTTTCACTTTACTCATGCTTTTATACCATTTTACATTCAAGAGTCTGAAATACAATTTCTTCTTATGCTAACCCATCTCGCATGATCCAATTTCCCTTTGCGCTCAAAATAGGTTTGCTGAATTGCCTGATGATCATATTTATCCCAATATAGTCCTAGGATATCTGCATCTACAATAACAACATAATTATTAAGAAAGTCTTGATACTCATCTTTTAAATCCCATTCCGAATTATGATTTTCTAAGCTCTTCATCTTATAATAATTGTATGATAAAAGCATTTCAGGATTGGCATATTTCATTGGACTTTCCGACAATTTGTATTCAAAAGTCAAATCCAAATTATTCTCACACTCTTCAGTCCATTTAAAATATTCCAACATTTCTTTTGAAATGCTCTCCTGATTTAAACGATAATGCTTTGATATTGAAGTATCTGTCAAATCAAATGGGCAGCTAAAATAAACTTCTATATCTTTTACTTCTCCAAAAACCATAAAATCAGATATATGAAAAAGCCTGTTGACATGGCTATTGGTAACCGCACCGAGAAAGGACAACTTTTCAGTTTGATACGTACCTATCAATTCGTTCAATGCAAATGGATTATAAAATCTCTGATCCGTGCGAGTTTTCCATATATACCTGACTCCATGTTCTCTAGCATATAATACGCCACTCAGGGAAGTTTTAAGCTGATAATTAATATTCCCTATACCATTGACTCTTGGATATTCGTTTAAAATCACTTTTACATTTTGTAGCTTTTCAAATTTTTCTATGATTGCTTCACCAGTATCTTTCCACGTTGACACAATAACTTTAACTTTAGGGTAATATTGCAAATACATTTTTACAGTTTCATACGTAAATTCATCTTTATTATCTATAGGGCCTTGAAGAATAATAGCAATATGCTCAAAAGAAGTTTCCTTTTGTCCATTAATGCCAACTTCTGAGATCTGTTTTGGTAAAAAAGAAACTCTGATAAATGCTTTTTCATTATTTATATTCTTGAATAGTTCCGTTTCAAATTGTATACGTTGTGAATAGTTTAATTTTTTCATAATTATATTGATAGGTTTTACATATAGTTTTACAAATCTATTGATCAGTTCCCTTTTAGTCACCAATTTATATTCCTTTCCTATATCTTTTCATTTCATTTTAGATAAAAGTATTCATTTGTATTATCAACTAATTTGATTTCTTTTGCTGGAATACCAACAACTAAAGTATTATCTGGAACATCTCTCAATACAACTGCTCCCGCAGCAATTACCGCTCCATTCCCTATTGTCAGATTTCCTATTATTAATGCTCCCGCCCCAATAAATACATTATCTTTAATACATGGCGCACCTATTACGCCTTGAGTTCCACCAATAGTCACATTATGTAATATTTTAACATTGTTTCCAATAATGGCATTTTCATGTATGACAATTCCTATTCCTCTATGTCCAAAATGAACATTTTCTCCAATTTTGCAAGATAAGGGTATATCGCAAGCGTGAATAATATTTGTCAAATTCATGATTTTCCTTGCGATTTTACGCTTTACCCCCCCATCTTATGCATTTTCTGCAACTGAATCACAGTTTGGTCTAAATTCAATATATTCATATTCTTCTCCGTTCTACTCAGTTTAAATAATTATGGCACTGATAGCTGCTATGTTTCCCGAAATATGTTTTTTCACTTAATGATTGTATTTTTGTAATGAAATATCTCTATATCCATTACTAAAAGCTATCACTTGTTTTAATCGTATTTTCGTAAACTGCAATGCAAATATTAAAAAGCATTCTAAAGAAATGACACTTTTCATTCTATTCCAGATACGTTTTAAATTAGCTACGTTAAACGCTTTAAAAAAATATATAATCACACCAAATAAATATTTTCTTTTTGCATTATAATAGGCCTGTCCCTGCCCATATGCCATTCTTAAAAGCTTTTTTTCGACCGCTGAATATGATTTTCTTGTTGGATGAATAATCTCTGCGCCCTCATTGTACTTAAATCCGATTCCGATTTTATACAGTCGTTCTCCATACATACTGTCTCCATTTGAAACAAATTCATCGAAAAAACCTGTTTTAATAAATAGTTCTTTTTTTATAGCGAAATTAGCAGTTACTAAATGATTCTGCTTTGCCAGCATTTGATTGTCCAGGTTGCAGGACGCATCATAAATCTCCCAATAATTTTTTGTGTCAATAATCTCCAAGGTAACTTTTCCTGACATAGCTGCATATGACGAAGTTTCGAAAAAATTAATTATGTTCATTAAATAAGTTGGTGTTAGCTTACAGTCGATATCCGTGAAAACCAGCAAATCACCATTTGCCTGCTTACTTCCGTAATTTCTTGCAGCATACGAACTTGGTTTATTATTAAACTTTAGAATAGAATAATTAATATTCTTTCTGAGATATTTATCAAGCAGCTCCTCTGTATTATCTTCACTAAGATTTGATATTAATATTAACTCATAACAATCTACTGATAGTTCTTGAGAGTTCACTCCTTCTGCAAACCTTTTAGCAAATTGAGCACCGTTTTTAAACGGAACAATCAGACTAATAAACATACTTCTCCTCCGCAAAAGCTCTAAGTGCTTCATACACACGAGCTGTTACTAAACGTGAATCTTCCGTATTTCTATCCAATATATGTTTTTCCTCATTATAGGTAAAATAAATCTGCTTATTATACATTTCATTTGCCAACTCAAGGGATATCCTCTTATAAAACACATACGAAATGTATAACATTTCAAATCCCGTTACATTATATGCAAATCCATATCTATTACATTGTAAATAACACGCTTTCAAATCTTTAGTATTGACATCCGTGTAATGATTATTACTACACAAAGATTGCATATATTGACGGTTCTCACAATAACGAAGGCTTTTCTTTATTATATTCTCCGGCAAATACTCCTTCATTCCATGTTTTTCTAAAATGGCTAAAGCATATAAATTAAATGCATGATAACCATTTTCCTTATATGCCATATTGGGTAAGCCCGACATAGAATAAGTAAATTCCCGGATAGTTTTCAAATCAAATTTTATTTTTCCCCTGATCATGTTCGGATAAATCTGGTGTATAAATAAACCATTCCTATGTATTTTACAAATTCTGTTAATATTTTTACAAAACTCTGTTACCTGATTGCCAATCTTGTTGTTATTCGTAATTTCATATAAAAGAGATCCGATGGCAGCAAACCATAATTGATGATTAAAGGTATTATCGATTGAACGCGATCGCCCATCTATGTCACGAGAATGCCATAAACAACACGTATCATCAAATTCGTGTAAAAGAAATAGTTCCTCTGCCTCACTTATATAAACCCTGTTCTTTGTAACTCTGTACGCTTCAATCAATCCCTCAATTATCCACGCTTGTCCAATCACGCCATTTGTTTTATCCTTCGTTTCTTTATTACGGCAGATGCAAGTATAGCCATTAGGCCTATAACTCTCGGAATGAAGCAATCTCTTTCCTAATTTGTTAATTGGCTGAAGCAAGGATACATTTTTTTCTATCTCATATAAGAATGCGCAAATGCATAAAACATGCGCAGTGATCCTTAATTCTGTTTCATGATCGTCATATGGACCATTCGCTGTACACGATATAAATGAATTCACATTATTTATTATCGAATGTGATATCTCGGCTACTTCTTTCTTCATATTATTCTTACCTTTCTCTTGTGCTAAACAATTTCTTTTTTCTTACTATAAGTAATATATGAACTCGCAAAAATTGCGTACATCACCCATGTTGTCTGAATATATCTTAATTCATAAAAAGTAAAAGAAATCAATATAAACAATAAAAGGTTACCTAATAACCAATTCGATTTATGAAATTTCGGAATAAACATATAATAAAAGCAGAATGCTACTACTCCAAACAATCCTCTCTCAGCAATTATTGTTGCATATGTACATAAATATGTTTCTGGAATATTAGTATAAAATCCGTTTGTCAATGATTTATCCGCATATCCTGTCCCTATAAAAAAATTCTTACATGACTCAAGCCATGTCCTAATGGCCTCATATACTAAGAGGACATGTCGATCTGAAGTAGTGAAGTTATGACCCAACTCAGCAAATCTCCGAATTGTAAACATGACGATCTCCCCACCGAAAGTTGAGGAAAATACAATTCCGATCAAAAGGCAAATCGCGATGAATTTTACAGATTTAGATGTCCCAACTTTTTTAAAATAGCATCTCAAAACTGCTAAAATACTAATAATGAAAGCTATTATTGGCCCCCGCTGAGCTGACATCATGATTAGCCCAGAAAAGATGATTGAAAGTACAAGAAAAAAATTTTTATTTTTTCGATTTGTCATCACAAAATATATACATATTATTGCAGCCAAACCGACACTCATATCAAAATGTAATGTTGTCGAATAAGGTAAGAAAATTTGCGGCCAATAACTTCTTGTCCTTGATAGCAACTGTAACTGATTAGAATCAAGTTTTAATTGCATGAATAACAAAGAAATTGTACTGGGTATTTTGGCTCCAAATACGTAGTGCAGTATAATTGTATAAATAGCAAATGCCGCTGATATATACTGCGATCTAACATAAGTCAACAACAGTTCAATTCTATCTTTGTAACAAAATGTAACAAGAAATTCAAATATAATTAACAAGCCAAAGCAATCATTCAAAAAGAAACTCAATCCTAATGAGGGATTACTTGTTACTGTTATTGCAAGTATATTTGAAACAAACAGCAGAAGAAGTGCCAAGAATAATTTGTGGTCAATTCTGATCTTTCCTCTATTGCTTAATACTCTTATTATTACAATAGGCAGAAAAAGCAAAACAAGTATTCTGTATAACGAAAAATACGAACCAAGTATTTTAAACGGATCTAACGGAGCCAGTAATATGATTAATTTTCCAATTTTTTTTTCAGTACTGTTCATTTTCTCACCCTAACGAGATATTCTATAGAGCACTTTTTTAATAATAGGCTCCACATATGATGTGTCTTGTCTTGATATTCCCATCTTCCATCTTATAAAATATTCAAATTTCCCAGTAAGAATATATGCCTGTTTATAATACATTCTCATTTTCGTCTTTAGTCCAACCGCAGAAGCACGATATGCTGCTTCGCTTAGATATACTTCTAAGTACTTTTTATTCTCAGATTCAGGTAATTCATCAAATAATCTCTTATGTTTATTTCTAATATATCTGACTGACTCTTCCCATAAATCATAATTATTTGTCAATTTTTTTTGGTCACCAATACCTCTTCTGTAATGAACTAAAGGTTCTTTTACAAGTCGTATCTCATATTTTTCAATCAGCCTTAATGACAATTCATATTCCTGCCAATATCTTACTTTCTCGTCAAACAGACCTATCTTCTTAAAAACATCCCTCTTAAATAACATCGCGGATGTTGTACATATCGCCTTCCAATATTGATGTTTGCTATACAAATCTCCTTCAAAAGTAAATGCATGTTTATAGTTCAATAGCCTTTTTCCCACATCTACATATAAATCGCAATAAACCATGCCAACTTTCTCACTATCAAATGCAGTCAATTGCTTTTCTATTTTTGTAGGAAGCCATTCATCATCATCGTCTAAAAAGGCAATATAGTCACCCTTCGAAAGTGAAATCCCAACATTCCGTGCATGATTTCCTCCTCGCGAGTTCTGTTTTTCTATTTTAATATAGTTTATCCCCTCCACTTTACGTAAGATTTGCTCAGTTCCATCATCTGAAGCATCATCTACAACAATAATTTCCATGTCCTTATATGTTTGGTTTTTTACGCTTTGTATTGCTCTCTGAACCAAATCGCGCCTATTATGTGTTGTTATTATTGCGCTTACCATTCTTTTATCGATCCTTTTGCAACAAATTCATTTACTATCTCAACAATATCATTATAACTTGTTTTTCTATCGAAACGTTTTTCAGCTAAAAGTCTTGCTCTTTTGCCCATATCATCATCTGATGTAGTTAAGTCAGTTATACAATCAGCTAATTTTCCCGCATCTTCAGCCGGTACATTAAATCCAAACCTATAGGAATCCACTAATCTCTGCATCTCATCATTCTCTAATGTATTTATCATCGGCTTTCCGGCTGCCAAATAATCCCCAATCTTATTAACAATACTTTGTGGCGCATCTTTTGCAAAGGAATTAATAAGAATATCGGATTTCACCAAAAAAGCAGTCATTAAGGAATGAGTTACATACCCCAGGAACTCTATATTCTTACATTTAAGACCTTTTGCCAGCTTTTCTACTTCATCTTTAAGAGGACCGGAGCCCAAAATTTTAAATCGAATTTTATCTTTTCCTCTGTCCTGCAGCAGTTTTGCTGCCTTTACCAAATTATCTATCGCATAGCTATGTCCAATTGAACCGGCATAAGTAACCCAAATCTCATCATCAGGTTTAAATACTTTGTTCAGATTTTCTTCCGCTTCCCTATCAAATACATCCACATCACAACCTACATATACCGTGCGATGCGGAATATCACGTCCATTATGTTTTGATGCTCTTAAACTGTACTCTTCGGATGTACCTACTACAGCATCCACATATTTATAGGTTTTTTCAGCATCTATTCTATATGAATGGAAAATAAAACGAAATGGCTTTGGGATAATCATATTCATAGCTTCCGGCCATAAATCTTCTATATCAGCTATGAAAGGAATCCTGTTTTTATGACAATATTTACCTATAACTGCACTTATACTATTCGGAGGTAAAGAGCAATAAACTACGTCATACTTCATACCATTAGCCCGAAAATATTGGGCGACTTTTTTTGTAAAAACCAAATTACTGATTTCCCTTAAAACTCCAATATTTTTCTCATAGGACGGGCAATTCAAATAGATTACATGAAATGGACTTTTTAATGACTGATCTCTCTGCTTCTTCTCATGATGCTCAAAGCTACTGGTAATAATATCAACATCAAAGCCACTATTCTTAAACACCAATGCTATTGAATAAAAACGAGTTGGACCAACTTCTTCTGGAAGCCAAAAATATTGCGATGATATAATTGCTATTTTTTTCATACGGCTTCCATCTCCTTTATACTTTGTTCCAGACTATACAGTCTATATTCAATCTTGTAGTCACCTAAATGTGCTTCATAAGCCAAATTGCCAAATGCTTTATTTACATAACCGGTCACATAACTTAACCCTTTCAAAACCCATCCCAAACCGGGTACAATTCTTATTTTTCTTCCGTGACATTCAGCAATTAATCTCACAAGCTCACTGGTATTGCTCCATTCTTTATTGCACGGCCAAAATATTCCTGATTCATTGTTTTCTATCATGAGTCGCACGAACTCAGCAAGATTGCCCACATAAAGCATAGATTTCCTATTCTCTACTTCAGGAAATAATGGCATTTTCATTGCAAGTTTTTTTAAAATAGGAAAGTTCCCTTTTCCTCCCCTTCCATAAATCATAGGACAGCGTAAGATGACGACGCGAAAATCGTCACTGGATAATGGAAATAATCCTTTTTCTGCCTGAACTTTACTATCGCCATAAAAATTTGAGGGAGAACATGGGGTGTCCTTCCCTATCATTTTTTCAACACCAATTGGAGCACTATCACCATAAACAATCGAAGACGACATAAAAATGAATTGTTTCACACCTTCCACTTTTGCTTTCTCAGCTATAGCCACAGCAAGCGTAGTATTTACGGCATAATACATAGTCTTCACTTCATCGGATACCTCACCCACATCCGAATGTGCTAATCCAGCAACATGATAAACTGTATCATAGGAAGAAAAGCTTAAATTTTTCCATTCACCGTCTTTCGTACCAATGACTGTCACAGTGTATTTATCTGGGAATTGCTCTAAATATTTCTGGATAGCAGTACCTACAAAAGAGCCAGCACCAGTAATAAGTATTTCTTTCAAATCTATTTCCTCATCTATTTTCCTGTCTTTTCATTTCTCCAGTGCCACCTTCAACAACACCCTCATCCTTAACAAAAACGCCTAGACTGCCGAGGAAACATTTCATATCCATTTTCAAACACAGGTTTCTCGCATATTCTCCATCTAATCTTGCCTTATCCGAAATTTCCAACTCATCTCGGCCATTGATTTGGGCCCAACCAGTGAGACCAGGCTTAATATCATTGGCTCCGTATTTATCCCTTTCAGCTATCAAAAGCTCCTGATTCCATAAACCAGGGCGTGGTCCAATTATACTCATATTGCCAATGAATATATCCCAAATTTGCGGCAATTCATCTAGACTGTGCATTCTCATAAATCTACCTACTCCAGTAATGTAACGTTCAGGATCTTCTAACATATGTGTAGGCCTATCATGCGGTGTATTCGTTTTCATACTGCGGAATTTATGTAATTTAAAATACTGTTTATCCCGACCAATTCTTTTCTGCGTAAACATCACTGGACCCGGATCGTCTATTTCTATCCAAAGCAACAGAATTAGAAACACAGGGCTCAGCATTACCAAACCACAAAAACTGAGAACCACATCAAGGAACCTCTTGATCATTCTCTCATATATTCCAGCATGATGATCCGTCTGACCAACCGCTTCAAGATGCCCTCTTATACCATCGGCATTTTCTTTTTCGCTCCCATCAGCCACAAATATAACTCTCTTCCCCTCCAGGGGATTCCTTTCTTCTGGCTTATTCTTGTATACACTTCTCGGTTTGTTAATCACAGCTAATAGTATCATAACAACTACAAGTGCCAAAACGATATAAACAAAAGTCATCCTTCCCATCCTCAACCTTATCATACAGTTTTCTCCCGGCAACATGCCGGTATATTGCATCTTGATGTCCGTATCCGATCGAAAGCCAGATAATTTTATCAGATTTCGGTTTCCGCTGAAATTTCCTCTATAAGGGTAAAATATTCCAGCAGAGGTTTTTCCTCACTTTCGCTTTGCTTTTATTCTACAGGTCGATACGTCGGCACCAGTTCTTTCACCATGTCCCGGATCTTCCCATTCTCATCCCGGTTCGCCACTTCATAAAGCCTATCCAATTCTGCCTCTAACCACTCCTTATCGAACTCGATCGGCTTCCCGATATGGATCAGCTTGTTGGGCGTGTCCTGAAGCCCTTCCTCTCCCATCAGCAGCTCCTCATACAGTTTCTCACCCGGCCGTAGGCCAGTGAACTCGATGGGAATGTCTTTATACGGTTCATACCCTGAAAGCCTTATCAGGTTCTCCGCCAAATCCAAGATTTTTACCGGCTTTCCCATATCCAGCACGAAGATCTCCCCGCCCTTCGCATAGGCCCCGGCCTGCAGCACAAGCGATACTGCCTCCGGAATCGTCATAAAATAGCGGATGATATCCGGATGCGTCACCGTCACCGGCCCGCCTTCCTCGATCTGCTTTTTGAACAGCGGGATCACTGATCCGTTACTCCCCAGCACGTTCCCGAACCGCACCGCCACAAAATCAGTCTTTGATTTGGCGTCCATCATCTGGATCACCATCTCGCACAGCCGCTTGCTGGCCCCCATAATATTCGTTGGGTTCACCGCCTTGTCCGTACTGATCAGCACAAACCGCTTCGCTCCATATTTATCCGCCGCCTTCGCGGTCTTATATGTACCAAACACATTATTCTTGATCGCCTCACACGGACTGTCCTCCATTAACGGCACATGCTTATGCGCCGCCGCATGGTACACGATATCCGGCCGGTAGGTGGAGAACACACTCTCCATCCGGTGCGTGTTCCGTACTGATCCAATCAGCACCACCAGATCCAGCGCCGGATAACTCTTCTTAAGCTCCTGCTGGATATCATAGGCGTTATTCTCATACACATCGAAAATGATCAATCGCTTCGGATTGTGTCCAGCTATCTGCCTGCATAGCTCACTCCCGATGGAGCCTCCGCCCCCGGTCACCAATATCGTCTTCCTGCTGACGTAATCAATAATCTCATCCAGATTCACGCGGATCGGTTCCCGGCCGAGCAGATCCTCGATCTGCACCTCACGGAGCTTGGATACGCTCACCTCATCATTTAACAGCTGATAGA
>CANPZE010000055.1 GCA_947589315.1 uncultured Lachnospiraceae bacterium
TTGAAGTTTTCGCTGCCATAGTATCACACATCCTTTCATAATCTCTATGATTTCCTGTTTCTAATTTTATTATACCAATCTGTGCGTACAATAGCAATACATTTTTAATCTATTGAGCATACTTTTGCAACCTTCTAGAAACAGGTGTAAACATCTGAATACATAAAAAATCCCATCAACATCACAGACATCTATGCCCATTTAGCCATTTCAAGAAAATGAGATATCCTTACCTCAAAACATCATCAAAAAACTTTGCTATCCTCTAAGAGCAAGCAACACTCTAAATATAACTATCATCTAGAGTGCTGCTTAAACTACTTTCAATGTGTTCTCAAAAAGTTTTAATCATCCTCGCATTGACATTTCTTATTTTCACTCCATCCCCTCAATCAATGCCAGCATATCCAGCCACACATCCACTTCCGTATCCGGTGCCGCCCACAAGCGAATGGACAGTATCGTAATCGCCTGCTGTCTAAGCCGATAATAATATCTTGATGACATATCTAGCCGATACAGCAGTTCATTATGGCTCAACCGCTCTGGTGCTATGTAAGTCAGATAAATCAGTTTATACAGTCGCTCTCCATTCTCAGGCTTTTTCTTCAGCACAGTCAGTGCCTCATTTACCCGGTCCAAAAGCAGCCTTGACTTCTGGATCCCCTCCAGCCTGCTTTCCAGCTTCCGATTGCCCCACGACACCTCCATATCTACCTGCTCTAACAGCGTATCTACCCCCTCAAAGGGCTTTTCCAGTTCCCTTGCAACATTCTCCGGAAAACACTCAAAAAGCCATACAATCGTCCGATAATGCTGTAATAACATCATGGTATTGTGGTAGGTGTTCTTCTGCTTCTCCTTCCTTGCTTCCCTAACCTTCTCATTGTCTATCCCAGTATCCGGCAGAATCCCCCTGTCTGTTAATAAACCAATCATGGCATCTGATTGTACCCGCATCTTTTCCTGTTTCTCTAATCTATTTTCATCTACTCTACTCATAAAATAAACTCTCCTTTGCTATTTTTGTCAGATCTATAGCCCCACAGGGACCTCTTATCTGTTTTCTGTCTTGAACTACCAATTTAGTGATATTTACTTTCTGGCAGTCATAATTACAATTCTTACAATTCCTACACAGAGAAAGATACGTGTATATTATAGTGTCCGAATGTGCAATGCGGAATTTCTTCCCAGGCTCATCTTCAATTTCCACAAGGCCACAAGTCAGTTTCCTTGAGTACCATGCGACCATCTGGCTTAGATGTTCATGTTCAGAACCTTTCTTTGGCACATCTGCACTTAATTCCCGTATCTGTCCCACTGTTTTCATAATCTCTTCCTGTTCAGGAAGTGAAACCTCGGCATCCACCGGATACCTTTTATTAAAAATGAGACAGCCATAAGAACTGGAAAGTCGGTACAGAGCAAAGACATCCCCATGCTTCTTAAAAAACCTCCATACCTTTGTCTTTTCCCAGCCCCACCGTTGTCCCAGGGTTTCCAAAGTCAGAATGGCACCATACTTTCCATACTGGACTGCAGGCGCCATAAAAGAAAACACATTGTTCGGATCTTCTGTCACAGTATGACACCACAGATCCAGCCATGCGTCCGCTTCGTCAAATATATAATGTTCTCGTACCAATCGTTCCGTAATGTTACGTGGGATACATAAAAACCCGTACCCCTTTGTCGTGTATACTGCCCCTTTCATACAGGCTTCTCCTGAGCATTTCCGAACCCAGTCTGTAATCTGGTACGTAAATTTCTTTGTATCCTGATCCAACTCATAGTGGACATAACCCAACTGCTGCAATTCATCCATTGTATTCAATGCCTTTTTCCGGCTCTTTGTTATCAGAATACTTTTGAGTCCTACTACACCACCAGCCCACATCCCCGGAAGCACAGTATTAGTATAACCACAGTACAGGGAAGTTCCTTTCCGAAATGCCGCACGGGATGCCAACCTCACCCAATCACCCAGTACCCCCTTGCCCTCTGGGACAATGTTACGGGGCAGCTTTCCCCACTCGTAGTGCCATAGACACTTCATAAAGAACACCTCCTGTCTGGAAATTGGCATAAAAATAGGGTAGCTCTTCCGATAAAGAAACTACCCAGCAAACAAAACAACTTATTAAACTCTTACTGTCAAACCAACCAATGAATCTGCATCCACGCCAACCAGATACCATTTGCTATTTATGTTCATTTCAATTCTTGTAGGAATCCATTTGCCATCAAGCATGACTTCCATACCCGTCCCGCAATGCAGACCACCATAATACTCTTCTAATCCAAAACGTATGTCCATGCGTTCCATTCTCTCATCATAAATCAGAGAACCAATTCTTTTTTCTGTAAACACTACTATCGCCTCCTCAAAATAGATTAATGTTATAAGTTTGCTCTTTCATTTCCAGATTATCAGTTACAAAAAGCGAAGTTTGCATCAAAATCCGCTTGCATTTGGGACCAAAACCAAGTCCCAATTCGCAATCCCAAATCAGTCCCAAAAACAGTGATAAAGCTTGATAATTTCTGATAAAATTTGATAAGTGTGCTTACATAAAAAATCCCCATAAACACTGTATCTATCAGTGTCTATGGGGTTAAATCTGCCGTTTTCCAATAGTTCAGAACTTATTTCATCCGCTCTGCGGACTCTTGTACCGCCTCCCACAAGTTTGCCTTTGGCAAACTTGCAATGGCTCGCCTCCGGCGAGACTATTTCATCTGTGCTGCCACTTCAGCTGCAAAGTCTTCTTCCTTCTTCTCAATGCCCTCTCCGGTCTCAAAACGTACAAACTTCTTGATCTGCAGTTTTACGCCTTCAGCCTTTGCCACAGAATCCACATACTTCTGTACAGACTGCTTTCCATCCTCTGCCTTTACATATACCTGATCCAGCAGGCAGATTTCCTTCAGTTCTTTATTGAGACGGCCCTGAACCATTCCATCAATAATCTTATCCGCTGCATCCGGCTTTTCCTTCTTAGCAGCAGCAGTCAGGATTTCTTTCTCATGCGCCAGATACTCCTGATCCACCTCTGTGCGGATGCAGAACTTAGGATGAAGCGCTGCCACCTGCATTGCCACATTCCTCAGGCATTCCTTTACAGCAGCGCTGTCAGAATCCGTATCTGCCTCTACCAGAACACCGATCTTGCCGCCTCCATGGATATAAGAAACGATCAAGCCCTTCGTTTCCAATTTCGCAAAACGGCGGATATTCATATTCTCACCGATCACTGCAATCATAGACTTCAGCTTCTCATCTACCGTCATGCCCTCTTCTGTAGCGCAAGGTTCCGCCAGGAACTCCTCCAGGCTGGTTGCAGAGGTCTCTTTCGCCTGGGCAGCCACATCCGCTACATAACTCTGGAATTTTTCATTCTTAGCCACGAAATCCGTCTCGCTGTTTACTTCCACAATAGAAGCAGTCTTTCCATCCTCAGCTACATCTACAGCAACCATTCCCTCTGCTGCGATACGTCCCGACTTCTTCTCTGCCTTGGCAAGCCCATTCTCTCTCAACCATTCCACTGCCTTATCCATATCGCCGTCTGTCGCTGTAAGAGCCTTCTTACAGTCCATCATTCCGGCGCCCGTCATTTCTCTTAACTCTTTTACCTGTGAAGCTGTGATTGCCATTTTCTTTTCCTCCATTCCTATGCAATATTCTTCTGATCTTCCATAGTTTTACAGAACCGCTTCGCCATAGACAAAGCGGTTCTTAATCATTGCTTATTTTATCAACCTGGCTGCGGCAGCCTGATTATTCTGTTACAGGCTCCTCCTCAACGTCAGCCATAGACTCGCCCTGATTTGCCTCAATAACAGCATCTGCCATCTTAGAAACAATAAGCTTTACGGCTCTGATCGCATCATCATTTCCGGGAATGACATAATCCAGCTCTTCAGGATCGCAGTTGGTATCTGCAATACCGATCAGCGGGATTCCCAATGTATGTGCCTCCTGGATACAGATTCTTTCTTTCTTCGGGTCAACTACAAAGATCGCATCGGGAACTCTCTTCATTTCCTTAATTCCGCCCAGATTTCTTTCCAGCTTCTCCCATTCCTTCTTCAGGCCGATAACTTCCTTCTTAGGCAGAACATCAAAAGTCCCGTCTTCAGACATCGTCTCAATCTCTTTCAGTCTCTTAATACGTGTCTGGATCGTCTTAAAGTTAGTCAGCATACCGCCCAGCCATCTTTCATTAACATAGAACATTCCACAACGCTCTGCCTCAGACTTGATCGAATCCTGAGCCTGCTTCTTCGTTCCTACGAAAAGGATCGTTCCGCCGCCAGCGACAATATCCTTTACTGCATTGTAGGCAGTATCGACCATTCCCACGGACTTCTGCAGGTCAATAATATAAATGCCATTACGCTCCGTGTAGATGTATTCTGCCATCTTAGGATTCCATCTTCTTGTCTGATGCCCGAAATGGACACCTGCTTCCAGTAACTGCTTCATTGAAATAACACTCATAATCTTACCTCCGTTTGGTTTTTGCTTCCATATGCTTCCAAATACGAGACCAAAATCTGGCACCACCGTATCATCCGCATACGTGATTATTGTTCATACGCAAACAATCCCAGAGAACTGCACAGCGTACTTGACTACGATAGCACAAAATCCATAGGATTGCAAGGTTTTTCCAAAATTATTCTTCAATTATTCCTCATTCCCCAGGACAGCTCCCCACAGACTATTTCTCCTGCAGCGTCCCCTCGTCAGTCACCACCTGATTCTTGCCGGATGTTTTCCCCTGGTAGAGATTCTGGTCCGCCAGCCTGGTCAGCTCTTCCAGCCGCTGTATTCCCTGCTGATAACGACTGACCCCTATTGTGACCGTAACAGAAATTCTCTGGCCCTCAAATATATGCTCCTGCTGTTCAATATTCCTTCGCAGCTCCTCCATTCCATCCACTAACTGAGCATAGGCATTCTCACTTGTACAAATACTAAGAAATTCTTCGCCTCCCCAGCGGCAAGTGCTGATATCCCCTGAGGACAGCTTCTTCAACTCCTCTGCCACCTGGCAAAGGACAGCATCTCCCGCCAGATGCCCATAACTGTCATTTACCTTTTTAAAATCATCAATGTCCAATATAGCTACTGCCAGATTTTCTTCTCCGGCTCTGGCCCTCTGAAACGCCAGGCGCACAATTTCCTCCAGATGACGGCGATTAGGCAGCTGGGTGAGCATATCTATCTCTGCCAGCTGAGTCAGCTTCTGTTCCGCCTGCAGGGTCAGCTTCTGATAGCTTGCCATATAGCCGATCAGAAAAGCAAACATGACCACTACATTTACTATATAGATACTGTTTGCCAACATTGCATTGTTTATCTGGTAGACAGAGCCGTAAATATACGTGTACACTCTTCCCGCCAAAAAACAGATTCCTGCAAAAATGGTGTTTCGCAGGGCATGAACCCTGTCATCCCCTATCTTTTTGTATAAATGATCACAATAATATATTACCGGGATCAAAAAAATGCAATAAAATTGGAAGCCGCAATCCCATCCCATGCAAAAGGTAGCTAAAAGCATATGGATAAATATCTCCCCTGAGATCAGCCGCAGATAGTGAAGAGGATTCCTTGGGATTACCCAAAACATAGAAATATAAAAGGAGACACTGAAAACATTCACGCAGGCCATGATCCTGGCTCCCAAACAGTAAAACATCAGCAACAGGCCGATATGGATCGCCAGCAGGACGGCATTTCCAAAATATGTGATTTTTCCATTACTGATCAAAAAATCTTCAATTGTCTTACCCTGCTTAATGATTTTATCCTGCATATTTATTTTCTCCCTCTTTTTTCTTTAATACCTGCATTTTCAAATTATACGCCTATCCCGTCAATTTCTCAAGAAAATTTTCCCTCCGTCCCCATGTATTGAAAATCTTTACATTCCTTTGTTTTCCTTTGAAATGTTTCCTTGGAATCCCACGACAGATTTTCTTTCAGCGGCGCATACTACTAACAGAATGCGCATTGCTGAAAATAGGCACCAATACATTCTATTCTGTTTTTCCAGCAATGACCGAAAAAAATTGCGTAGATCCTCTGCGCAGATTGGGGGTAAAAAAATGGACAAAGTACAACTCGCCATTGCCAGCATCCCCACTCAGTCCCGGGGAGCAGTCTATGAAGACGGCAAGGCATTAAAGACAGGTACTCTCTTTCAGGATCTGGATATGCCTTTCTTTGCTGCAATACCAGACAAGGAAGAGGTATCTGGGCCAAAAGGGCTCAATGACAGAGAACAGCTTCTCCAGAAAATCAATGAGGTCAGCTTTGTTATCAATGACCTGACATTGTACCTGGACATGCACAGCAAGAATCAAGAGGCAATGTCCCTGCTCCAGGAGCATATCCGGCAAAGAAAAACTCTGCTGGAACAGTTTGCCCGGGAACAATATCCTCTGACCCGCGACTGCGCCGAATATTATCCAAATGGGTACGGTTGGAATAACGGACCAATGCCCTGGGAAGGGGCGTGTGTATAAATGTGGAATTATGAAAAACGCCTGCAATATCCGGTAAAAATCACTAAGACCTGCCCCAAGACAGCCCAACTCATCATCAGCCAGTATGGCGGCCCTGACGGAGAATTGGCAGCCTCCCTGCGGTATCTCTCCCAGCGGTATACCATGCCGGTAAAAGAAGTGGGCGGACTTCTGACAGATATCGGAACCGAAGAGCTGGCCCACATGGAGATTATCTGCGCCATGGTATACCAGCTGACCAAGAACCTTTCTATCGAAGAAGCAAAAACCGCCGGCTTTGATGCCTATTATGTAGACCACACCAGCGGCATCTGGCCCCAGGCGGCATCCGGTATCCCTTTTAGTTCCACGGAATTCCAGTCAAAAGGAGACGCCATTACGGACTTAACAGAAGATCTGGCTGCCGAGCAAAAAGCCCGTACCGTCTATGAAAACCTTTTGCGGATGATACCAGATCCGGAGATCCAGGAGCCGCTAAAGTTCCTGCGCACCAGGGAAATCGTACACTTCCAGCGGTTTGGGGAGGCTCTTGAGAAGACGAAAAGCAAATTAAACCCTAAAAACTTTTATTATTTCAATGCGGAGTTTGATAAGAAAATGTATGAAGAATTCCAGAGGGGACAGGAAAGTTAAAGCCTGGGATAGGGCATAAATCTGTCAGTCCATCTGTGCATCATCATGCCAGATGAAAAGAAAGCAGGAGAGGATGTGATTTTCCTCTCCTGCTTTCCTGTTTTTGTATAAGTACTGTCCCAATATAAGGATCTTAAACCAGTCCCGGCGGTTACAGCGCCAGTATTTTTTCTACTGTCTTCTGCATGTCCTCCGTCTCGCAGACCGTGTCATGAAGCACCGGCGCTGTGCGGAGTTCTGCTACCGCCTTGGGAATTGCTGTCCCAGAGACCCGACACAGTTCATCGATCAGGGCAAAGTCATCCATTGCCTTGTACTTGTCATCAATCGCTCCCATGACACTGGTGGCAAATTTATAGGGACTTGCTGTAGAGGCGATCACCGTCTTAGTCGTATCCCCTGTTTTCTCCCGATAATCATGGTACACCGCAGATGCCACCCCGGTATGGGTATCCATAACATAGCCAGCCGCTTCATATACCCGCTTGATTTCCTGCGCCGTCTTTTCTTCACTGGCCCATCCGCCGATGAAATCCTGCATTTGCTCTTTCATCCCATGAGTGATCGTATATTTTCCCTCTCTGGCCAATGCCTCCATAAATTTCCCGGTCTCAACGGCATTTTCCCCTGCGATCCTGTATATCAGCCGCTCCAGATTACTGGAAATCAGGATATCCATAGAGGGCGAAGTTGTTAAAATAAATTCCCGGTTTTTATCATAAACGCCTGTCTCAAAGAAATCAAACAAAACCTTGTTCTCATTGGAAGCGCAGATCAGCTTCCCTACCGGGAGCCCCATATTCTTGGCATAGAAAGCCGCAAGGATATTGCCAAAGTTGCCAGTAGGCACTACAAAATTCACCGGCTCTCCCTTCTGGACTGCGCCCTGGGCAAGCAGCCTGGTATAGGCATATACATAATATACTACCTGAGGAACCAGACGTCCGATATTAATGGAATTAGCAGAGGAAAATTGGTACCCCTTAGCCTCCATCCTCTTCGCCAGCTCCCGATTGTTGAACATGGCTTTCACCCCGCTCTGGGCATCATCGAAATTACCGGTAATCCCAACCACAAAGGTATTCTTTCCCTTCTGGGTCACCATCTGACGTTCCTGGATCGCACTCACACCATTCTTGGGATAAAATACAATGATCCTTGTCCCCTCTACATCGGCAAAGCCAGCCATTGCCGCCTTTCCTGTATCTCCCGATGTGGCGGTAAGTATCACGATCTCATTCTCCACCTGGTTCTTTCTGGCCGAAGTAGTTAAAAGATGGGGCAGGATAGACAGCGCCATATCTTTAAAAGCAATCGTAGCTCCGTGGAACAGCTCCAAATAGTATACGCCGTCCTTTTCTGTCAGCGGCGCAATCTCCCTGGTGTCAAATTTATCATCATAAGCCCTGGCGATACATCCCCTCAGCTCTTCCTCGGTGAAATCCGCCAGAAACAGCTTCATAACCTGATACGCCGTCTCCTGATAATCCATCTTGCTGATCTCTTCCAAAGACCGGTCCAGCTTTGGAATGCTGGTAGGCACAAAAAGCCCCCCATCCTCTGCCAGTCCCTTCAAAATCGCCTGGGAAGCGGTCACTGCACCCTTCTCGCTTCTGGTGCTCTTATACATTGGTTCCATGTCTTCCTCCCATCTGTGACATTCACAATAAGTCCTTTTATTTCCCGGAGTCCATATGGCTCTGAAGGAAAGCAGTGCTATTATACAATATCAAAACGGTTATTTCAAGTCATCCAAGCATTCCGTCCTTTCTTCCCCTGCAATAGCATTTAAAAATCCTATTCACCACTTCCAGGGAAAGCTCCTCCCGTCTGTTTCCAGGAAAGCTCTTTAAATTCCGCCCAGTGTCCCAGGTTCTCTTCCGTATTTACCGCATACATGCCCATCACCGTTCCAGTAAATCCACCGGCCACCTCGGAAGACAGATACTTAGTCCCTGCGCTTCCCAGGCAGATTTCCCGGTCACCACACCAGCCATAAAATTCATATTTCTCAGCGTCCGACACAACCTTCAGGAAGGTTTCCTCCTGCCCCTCTGGCAGCTCCGCCCGGGCGGCAACCGCCTCTGCATCCCCGATATGCAGACGCAGGATCAGTTCTCTTTTTCCCTTCTCCTGAAGTATCGCCAGATCATAGTGATGCTGTTCTGACAGATAAAAGCTTACCCCTGCCTCGCTGGCATCACCTCCCACCTTAATTTTCAAGACAGTATCAAATTCTGACTGGCGCACGCCAAGAAAAGCCGGAGCGTCCACATCATTAAGAGTTGTCCGGGTTCCCTGCAGGCAGACTCCCTCTCGTGTAAACCGGTAATTCTCCGGATGATATTCTCTCAGATAACACCATCGCACATCATTTTCCTTCATGCTTTCAAAAGACACATCATAATTATGCTCCTGCTGCCGGATCCCCTCTCCCAGAGGAATCTCCATTTCCTGTCTCACTGTGCCATACTCGCCAGCCCGGAACCAGCCATCTTCCTCCCATACAACCGGCGCCAGAAAGACCTCCCGCCCCAGATGATGATAAGGCTGCCATTGTCCGATCTGACGGAAGCCAAGGCATACGAAAAAGGTCCTTCCTTCCTCATCCTGGATCAGATCCCCATGGCCGATCCCCTGGATCCTGCTCTCATGTCCGCCCAAATTCCTGTTGGTAAGGACCGGATTCCCAGGATAGCTCTCAAAAGGGCCGTAAGGCGTCTTCCCCCTGGCATAAGTAATCATATGTCCATATTCCGTACCGCCCTCTGCTGCAGTCAGATAGTACCAGTCTCCGATCCGGTACAGATGAGGAGATTCCAGGTAGCGGCCGCCATTTCCCTTCCAGACAGGCCGGCTCTCCGTCAGGCGTTCCCCAGTCTCTGCATCAATCTCACACTGAAAGATACAGCCCCGGCCATCTGCCGGATCACTGCCATTACTCATAAAATAGACCTTGTCCCCCTCAAAATACAGGGACGGGTCGATCCCTCCCTGGTCTACAAAAACCGGTTCCGACCACTCTCCATAAATATCATCTGTATAGACATAGAAATTCTTGTGATAAGTGTCATTAGTCGTCACCATATAAAAACGCCCTTTATGATACCGGATGGTAGGGGCGAATACTCCGCCGGAACTGACGATCTGATGCAGATCGACCTGGCTTTTTCTGGTAAGGCAATGCCCAATCTGATGCCAATTTACAAGATCCTCGCTTTCAAACAAAGGCACTCCCGGAAAATACTCAAAAGAACTACACACCATATAGTATCTCCCGTTGGCTCTGCACACGCTGGGATCTGGATAAAAACCACGGATTATCGGATTCTCGATTTTCATACTTCCCTCCATTCTGGAGCCCTCACACTCCTACCTAATCAAATAAACATGCTTTGCATGTTCATTATTATACTTTACCTGCGCATGTTTTTTGCGCATAATGGAGAATGCTTCTTCTGCATTCTCCCAAGATGAACATGCTTTGCATGTTCATTATTATACTTTATTTGTTCCGGCTTGTCAGCCGATAATTTCCTGGCGTCATATGAAGCATATTTTTAAACATTTTGCAAAAATAATTTACATTATTAAACCCTACCTCATAGGCGATGGACTCTATTGACCGCTCTGTACTCTGGAGAAGATCGCAGGCATAATGGATACGGATTCGCCGTACATATTCCATGGGACGCACCTGGAAACAATCCCGGAACATACGGCAAAGGTGCTGAGGCGAGACGCCTGCGATGCGGCATAATTCCTGCTGGGTGATGGGACCTTGCAGATTATGCTCAATATATTCAATTACCGGAGACAAGCGTTTCCGATACAGAGCGGATACCCGGTCTTCTTTGCGGGCGTACTGGTGATAAAACTCAAATAAAAATTCATACGCATATCCTGCAGAAAAATAAATACTCTCCGGCGTATTCATTTGGAAAGCCACGTGGATCCTATTGTGAATATCATCCAGAGAAGAAAGATTCTGAACAGGATATACCATCGCCCGGTCAAAGCCCCACTGCTCCAGCAGACTGTCCACGCCGTCCCCCGCCGGCGCAAACCAACGCACATCCCATACTTTCCGGTCGTTGGCATGATATTCGTGAGGAACATTCTTCGGCAAAAAGATAATACTCCTCTCCGGGATCTCTATGGTCTTCCCTTCTGTTTCCAATACCCCGGAACCATGTTCACTATAGAGAAACTGGGCATAAGGATAGCCCTCCTTCCGTTCGACAGGCCACTGCCATACATGCAGGCCAAGGGTATAAGTGTAGAACGGCAGATTTTTTACATTTTCAAGATCAGGAAAATAAATATACCACATAGCGCCCCCCTTAAAGGAATCAATCATTCAATGTTCATTTTGTTATATTATGATAATATCATTTCTTGTCATAATCTTCAAATAGTATATAGTAGAATCTAAGCAGAAACTTGTCATGCCGGAAGGCAGCATAGAAACGGGGGCAATTATGAAAAAAAAATACTTAGCAGTAATGATAGCGGCGATCATGATATTCAATCTGACTGGCTGCGGCAGTTCGGAAAGCAGTACCGGCGGCAACACAGCCACAAGCCAGTCTGATGTCTCTTCCCAGGAAGAGGGGACGGTTTCCAACTCGGACTCTACAGCAATCCCAATGCAGACGACAGGGAACCCGGCCGCTTTCCATTTGAATAACCCGGAAGGAGTCCTTGACCCGTCAGACGGAAGTTCCTGGGTAAAGATCGCCACCATCTGGGACGAGGAACTGACTGTATACAGCGCTGACAGCTTCGCCCAGAATTCTGTGGCAATCGCCGTTACCTTCGATGTCACAGGCCTGGATAAGAAATCCCAGAAATGTTATTGGAATTACCAGGTACTGGATGCTGACGGAAAAGAAATCCAGTGCTGGGACGACTCTTATAAGACCGATGAGATTACTATCACAGAAGACGGAACCTATCAGATGGTGTACGATTACAGCAAAGTAACAGACGATGGCGTCCTGACCGGACTCCAGTCCCTGCAGCTGGTATTCCCGAAAATGAGCGAATCGACTACCACAGTCGTCACCCTGACAGATGCCGTATGCATTATGGATAAATCTGAGATTGGCGACATTTATCAGTCAGGCAAAAAATAAAAAAACAGGCCATCGGAACTATTCCCATAATGAAATGATCCGATGGCCTTTCTATTATCTTCTTTATCTTCCTTATCTTCTCAGTCCCGTATACACCGCAAAAGAGCCTGCATCTGCCGGATGCCTCTTGTCTGTGAGGTGATGATCGCCTCCAGGACCGGCACCAATTCCTGGCAGATTTCATACCGAAGGGCATTTTCGGACATTGCAATCGCTCCCTTATGGTGGGGAATCATTTCCCTCATAAAATCACCATTAATGTTATTCATGGTACAGGCATTCGCCATTCCGGAAAACATGACAGGCAGGATCTGATTTACTCTGCGCTGATACAGGCATACATCCCGCTGGCAATTCTCCCAACGGGCGCAACAATTCTGTATCCGGCACATATCCTCAATGCTCCGGGTCTGCTCCTCCACAATCTGCAGGGCAATATCCTGCAGCGGGATATTCGTGGTATACCTTAGGATATTTCGGGACATATCAATAGCTGCCTGGTGATGAGGAATCATCTGTGAAATAAAGTTCTGGGAAATACTTCCTGTCAGCTCTGCCTCCGTCATTTCCTGAACCATTTCCTCCAAAATACAGTGAAAGTTCGTCAGATATTCCTTCGTAACATCGCTAAATCTGCAGTCTCTTCCCATCGCCTGCTTTCTCCTGTTATTTTCGCCCTCTCCTAATTCTATGATAAAATCCCGAAAAGGTTCCTAATTTCCATTGGCCAATGCAGACAACTCAGCCAACATCTTAGGCAGCTCCTCCTCCATATTGTCATCAGAGAACTGGCAGGTTCCCACTGCCTTATGTCCCCCGCCGCCATATTTCAGCATCAGGCTTCCCACATTAACATCCGAAGTCTTATTCAAAATACTATATCCCACTGCGGCAGAACAGCCGGCGCCTCCCTTGCCGTTGACAATCCAGCAGGAAATATTTTGTTCCGGATACATGCTGTATATCATAAAACGGTTGCCGGAATAAATAGGATCCACTCCCCGCAGATCCGTAATGATCACATTGCCGTCCAAACGGGTATGCTCCTTTACCATTTCCTGGAACTTCTCCGACTGCTCATTGTAAATCTCAATCCGTTCTATCACATCTGGCATCGCCAGGATCTCCTCGGTGGTCATAGTCCGGCAGGCCTCAATCAATTCCTCCATTAAACGGTAATTGGGAATGCGGAAATTCCTCCAGCGCCCCAGCCCGGTACGGGGATCCATAATAAATCCGATCAAGATCCATCCGGTAGGGTGCAGTACCTCGTCTATAGTCAGATTCGCAGAATCCACCTTATCCACCGCTTCCATCATATCATCAAACTGAGGAAAGCGTTCTCTCCCTCCATAATACTCATAGATGATCCGGGCGCAGGAAGGAGTGATACGGCTCTCACCTTTATATTTCCCTGCCAGCTGCTGCCTCTCATGCTCGCTGGAGTGGTGGTCAAACCACAGTCCGCATCCCTCTACATAAGGCACATTGGCCAGACAGTCGTCTTCCGTAATCTCAATCAGGCCATCCTGCAGATCCTTCGGGTGGGCAAACTTCCAATGATCAATGATCCCTGCCTCCTTCAGTAATGCTGCGCATGCCAGCCCATCAAAATCCGATCTTGTTACTAATCTCATTCGTAATCTCCTTTCCCGAATGTAATAAAATACTGCGATACTATCAGGAGTCCTATACAGAATACTCCCGCTACTTCCTATAGTATACTATAATTTAAAAACAGGGGCAATCCTTTTTAGGCTATCCACAACCGTTCCGGCTTGCGGTTTCCACACTGGTTCTGTGCGCTTCCTCCGATGTGGCTTCACCGATGGCGAAGCGCATCCCACAGATCTTCATGATCTATTGATTTATCTGGATTTTTATGCTACAACAAAAGAACGCCAAAAGCACGGCCGCTGTGGTCGCGCAGAAGCACGGAATATATCAGGCATAAGAATATCTGTTATCCAGACGGAAGGTTCAGGCATGAAAGCCCAAACAATTAAGGTTCCACTAAGGTAGCAGAATATAATAAAATTGGGAGGTGGATCCATTGAAGCTCTTATATGCAGAAGATGAGAAAAGCATGGCGGAGGCCGTGACCGATATTTTGCAATATCATAAATTCATCGTGGATACGGTGTATAACGGAAACGATGCCTATGACTATGCGATTTCGGAGCAGTATGACGGGATCATCCTTGACATTATGATGCCTGGTCTCAACGGCATTGAAGTGCTGACAAAATTGCGACAGGCCGGGAATAAAACGCCGATTTTGCTGCTGACGGCCAAAGCTGAAGTGGAAGACCGGGTGGCGGGGTTGGACGCCGGCGCAGACGACTATCTGCCAAAACCTTTCAGTATGAAAGAGCTGCTGGCACGGGTGCGAGCCATGCTCCGCCGCAGGGAAACCTTTACGCCGGATATACTGGCTTTCGGCAATATCTCGCTGAATATGCACAGCTATGAGCTGTCTGGCCCGGAACAGAGCGTGGTGCTGCCCAAACTGGAATATCAGGTTATGGAGCTTTTGATGCTCAACCACGGAATCTATCTTTCCACAGAAGATATTCTGACAAAGGTTTGGGGATATGACACCGAAGCGGATATCGGAATCGTATGGGTCTACCTCTCTTATCTGCGCCGGCGTCTGAGCTCACTTCACGCCAATATTGAAATTCGTGCGAAGCGCAACATCGGATATACCCTGAAGGTCGTATCATGATCAAAACACTGCAAAAGAGATTTATTTTCTCAGCGATGCTGGCCATCAGCATCTTGCTGATCGTTCTCCTCGGCGTAATCAATGTTGGAAACATTCTGCTGTCCGAGCGGCAGAGCCGGCAAACGGCCAATATGCTCCTGAATGAAGAACTCAGGGGGCAGCCGCCGAGAGAAAAACGCCCGCGGGATTTTGGGAATCCGCCGATCGATGCCAATACCAAAATGTCCGCCATTTATTTTACCGTTCAGGTCGGGGCAAACCATACGATCTTCAGCGTCAACACTGAGCGGATCGCAGATATTTCCAACGAGGATGCCGCAAATCTTTGCAGGCAGGTAATGGAGCAGGATCGGTCCAAGGGGAAAATTCAGAATTTCCTATTCCGCGCCGCCAAGAATCAGAGAGACGGCACCCTGATTTATCTGTTTCTGGATACGACCGCGCAGCAGCATACCATTCTTCGGGTCGCATTCTTTTCGCTCACGGCGGGGCTTTTGTGTTTTGTCGCCATGCTCCTTCTTGTCATCCTGATCTCGAAAAAGGCGATCCGTCCCATTGCGGAAAACATCGAGCGTCAAAAACAATTCGTTACGGATGCCGGACACGAGATCAAAACACCGCTTGCCATTATCCTTGCCAATGCGGAGGCGATGGAACTATATCAGGGAGATAATAAATGGCTGAAAAACATCCGGGAACAGACCGTCCGTTTGAACGGACTGATGCAAAATCTTTTAGCCCTTGCCAAAGCGGACGAAACTCAAACTGTCCTGCGCATGGAGAAACTCTCTTTTTTATCAGAAATTTCAGAGGCGCTGGAAGCCTTTTCTGAACCAATACGCCTCAAAGAGCTCAAGCTGATAACAAAGATAGAGCCAGACCTCTCTCTGCAGGCGGATCGGGAACAAATCCGCCGGCTGCTCTCCGTGCTTTTCGACAATGCGGTGAAATATTCTCCGGCCAAAGGAGAGCTTCTGATTTCCTGTCAGCGTGATGGAAAGAAAATCAATTTTACCGTGCGGAACCAATGTGAAAAACTGCCCGATTGTCCGCCTGAAAAACTCTTCGACCGTTTCTACCGCAGCAACGCTGCGCGGACACAAAAAACCGGCGGCTACGGGATCGGGCTTTCCATTGCCAAAACCATTGTGGAATCGCACGGAGGCGCCATTTGTGCCGCCTATGTTCCGCCGGATCAGATCGCCTTTACCGCAACCTTTCCGCCGTATCCTATCCTTGAAAGGAGGCAACCGAATGAACTTTCGTCATGAATGGAAAATCGAGATAAGCAGATCGGATCTTATGGCACTGCGCAGCCGGCTGCGCATTCTTATGGAATCGGATGCACATGCCACAGATGGCAGATACCTGATACGCAGCCTGTACTTTGACAGCCCCGCAGATCGGGCGTTGCGGGAGAAGATCGATGGCGTGAACCAGCGGGAAAAGTTTCGCATCCGCTATTACAACGGCGATACCGGCTTTTTATGCCTGGAGAAAAAGAGCAAGCTGAACGGCCTATGTAACAAACAGTCTGCGCAGCTGACGGTAAAACAGGTGCAGTCGCTTCTAAACGATGAAACTCTGTGGACACCGCAGAACGCTCCGCCGCTTTTGCAGGAACTCATATATAAGATGAAAACAGAAGGATTGAAGCCAAAGGTTGTCGTGGACTATATCCGGGAGCCGTTCGTCTATCGGCCGGGCAATGTCCGAGTCACCTTTGATCACGGAATCCGCACCGGCCTACGGTGTACCGATTTTCTAAACCCAGGGCTTGTGACGGTTCCGGCAGGCGAAGCTCCGATCTTAATGGAAGTAAAGTGGGACGCTTTTCTCCCGGACGTGATCCGGGATGC
>CANPZE010000056.1 GCA_947589315.1 uncultured Lachnospiraceae bacterium
AAATCACATAAATCCCCCACCGTTTCCATGCGGGATATCTATTTATTTTTTCCCTCAGCATACTTTGCTCATGTCTTACGTGATAAATATCTACATAAAGCAACGCCGCCATGCCAATGAATATCTCCAAAAATATTTTTACGTTTTCTGTTCCAAAAGCCAGTATCTCATGCAGTCCGATCCCATCAGCCATATTTTGTATAATCCCTGCCGTCACCGTCAAATCTGCTGGATAGAATATACAATACCCAAAAGTAACAATCAGGAATGTCCTAAGTATCTGCAACGCCTGGTATCCCCGGCTTTCTACAAGCCCCGAAAATTTTTGATGAAATGCCGCATATACCGGAGCCAGAATAACAGACGAAATAACAAAGGCTCCATGAAACAGTCCATATACCACATAAGACCATGCCGCGCCATGCCATAATCCAATCAAAAACCAAACGATCAAAAGTGCAAAAACATCAGGAAGCGTACTGGAAAGATAGGCATTTTTCTTCCGATATTTTTTTCTTATCCTACTGCAAAAATCACTTCTGAGAATGGGATAAAATACATAATTCCGAAACCATGCTCCCAAAGTAATATGCCATCGTCTCCAAAATTCTGCAATACTTTTAGAAAAATAGGGTGTTTCAAAGTTTTCATCCATAACAATCCCAAGCATCTGTGCACATCCGTTGGCAATGTCCATATATCCGGAAAAATCTGCATATAACTGAAAAGCATATAGGATTAAAATGCACGCCCAGAATAAAAATCCTGTATAAACGTTATAATCCTGCCATACGCTATCTATCACTAATGAAATTTGATTAGCGACAACTAATTTTTTAAAAAATCCCCAGGCCGCCCTTTGTAACCCATACACAGCATTTTTATAAGAAAATTCATGCTCTTGAAATAACTGCGGTGACAGCCTGTTATAATCTCCAATCGGTCCCTGTAAAAGCTGCGGAAAAAAAGAAACATACAGGGTATGTTTAAAAAAATTTGGCTCTGCCACTGCCGTCTCCCGATATACATCAATACAGTATCCCAAGCTCTGGAACATATAAAAAGACAGCCCTACCGGCAATATGAGAGAAAATGCCGGCAACTGCACCGAAAAACCAAATACCCCCAACAGCCATCTGCTGCTTCCTATTACCAGAGAAGCATATTTAAAAATTCCAAGCATTAAAAGAAGCGCAATCGTAACGGCTGCCACAATTCTTTTCTGTTTTTTAGCAGTATCCTGGCGATACTTTCTTTTTTCTTCCTTAGATAGTATCTTTTCATGACCATCACCTGATTTTATGGCAGCTTCTAAAGCAGCATAATTTTTCCCCATGGACACGGCTGCCAGATAAGTAGATACCGCTGTAAACAATAAAAACAAAACATAAATCGGCGATGCACAGGCATAAAAAATAAAGCTCGCTGCCAAAAGAAGCTGCCATTGCCTATTTTTCGGTATTCTGTAATAAAGAGTAAACACCACCGCCATAAAAATAATAAATGCAAGTGTTGTAAATGTCATTCTTTCCTCCTAAGTTTCCAACAACTCTATCATCCCAAGGTATGGATGCACTAGAAAACATACCTGCCGGTTTCCAAGCGCCGCTGCCTCATGCCTTTCACTGCAGAGGACATAGTTTTTATGAAGCAGTTTTTCCAAATCTTCTTCCATATGATCTGTCTCATAACATATATGATATGCTGTATTTCCCAGCTTCTTCATCAGTCCCGATACTACCGACTCTTTAGACACTGGAGAAACCAGCTCAACAATATATCCGTCTTTCTCCATGAAACAGATTTGAACCTGTCGAAATTCATCTAAAAGCACTGCTTGTTTGACTGTATAACCAAGTTCCTGGAATGCTTTCTCCGCCTTTTCAATTTTCTTGACCAGATATCCGATATGATGCACTTTCATCAGGAATCCATCCCTTCTAAAATCAATTGAACCATTTCCCCTACATTTTTCATCCCGACCACATCTTTCATTGCGAATTTCATATCAAACTCATCCTCAACAGTCCCAATCAGCGTAATATGCATCAGGCTGTCCCAGCCCTCAATATCCCCTGCCACTGTAGTATCGCTGATAGTAATTGTCTCATCATCAAAAACTTCCCGAAAAATCTCTGTCAATTTTTCAAAAACCTCTTCTCTGCTCATTTTAATTTCTCCTTTCATTCACTTTGATCACATTATTTTTCTGTTCATATTTTTCTGGAATGGAAAACTTCCATTCCGTATTTCCTTTTTCGTCTTCTCTAATTTTTTGAAACCCCTGCAATGCAAAAAAATCAGCAACCATAGCATTCTTTGGCGTAGGATAATAATATCCAAAAATATCTGAAATCCCCTGTTTTTTTGATACTTCTACCAGCTCGTCCATCATAGCATATTCCATATCCCGCTTTAACACCCGGCAGCTCATCAGCCATAAATCCAGATGCAATTCCTTTTCCTTGATTTCACCAATAATCACACTGACTACACCATTATCCCCAAACTTATCTTCCAGTTTTCCATATAAAGTGATATAATGTCCGGAATCGGCTATTGCTTCTATTTCCGTCTGTGTATATCTCTTCGTAGTCAGATTAAACTGATTGCTCTTATTGGAAAGCTGGGCAATCCTTGCCATATAATCTGCCTCAAACGGCCGGATAGTCCCTTTCATCTCTAAAGAAAGCAGATACTCCTTATAATCTGCAAACTGTGCTTTTGCCCTGTTTCTTTCCGCATTAGCCCGATACATTTCGCTGCGGTTCTGATCATCTGCAGACAATTCGGTAACTTCAAAATACCCTGCCTTATCCAATATCTGCAAGTATTGCTCAGCTTCCCCTATTTCAGGAACAGCAGCTCCTGGAACCCCCTGTCTGACAATTTCCCGTTCTGCAGGATTATCGTCCACAAAAACAAACGCTTCAGGAAGCAGATTAAGCTCTTCAGCTGACAAAACCAGATTTCTGTCTTTCGGCTCCCAGTTTGCCATAAATACTGTAAAATCCTCAAGAGACAAAACAGAATCCTCACGCCCAAACCCCGTTTTTGCCGTATCTTCATTATTTTTGGAAACAACTGTAAGTAATACGCCAATCTGCTTCAACTCTTTTAAATATTTCTGAAACTCACTGTAAGTCTGTCCAAGAGAAGTCTCCTGCCCGATTTCAATATTCTCTGCACCGTCATCCCCAATCACTCCACCCCATAATGTATTGTCCAAATCCAGCGCCAAAACCTTTTTGTTTTTCCCTAGCAGGGACTTTATAATCAACGCAACATTATATGCCGTGTATGGGATAGCCGGAACACACATAGCATACTTGTACATATGCCAGTAAAACGGCGCCGACCACCGCTCCAGCCCGTAAGATGCCGCCTCGTAATGAATATCATGGATATAAAAATTCTGATGCTCTCTGGCATATTCATAAAATTTTAAATTCAGGCGGGAAACAAAATTAACCTTCCCCTGGGAAAAACACGCATCCTGATTGCCAAGCAGACGGTAAAACGGTAACTCAAAATTATTCTGGATAATCGGACAATGATATTTTTCCTCTAAATGTTCCCATAGCCCGACATATTTTTGAAACTCAGCTTCCAATTTCTGATTTATGATTTCCTCGCTGTCAGCTACCTGAGGCCACTCCGTAATATTTCTGGAAGAAGTATGAATATAAAGAATCTCCGGAGCAAATTCTACCAGCTTGGGATTGTCAAACATCCCATCTTCATAATACTGATTATATTCTGATTCATAAAAAGATGCCTGTATGCCATAATTTAACAAAAACAGCTCCAGCATATTCTTGATTTCATCCGTTGTGCTCCCACCCAGAATAGCAATTCGTTTTTCAAGGAAAGAACCGCTTCTATCTGTAAGAATTTGTCTTTTTAAGCTTTTTTTCTTCTTTATGATCCACTCTGCATGAAATGGATACTCTAACTCCCTCATAATAAAATTCTCCTCTCATTCCTTGCAAACGCTTTATCATTTTCCAAATTTTCCCTGGTTGAACAATTTCAGCTGATTTACAGTTTCTTGTCTTTTCTAAATCTGCATTTCATAATGCAACTTATTTATTTTCTCATATTTAAAAAATTATTGCAAAAACCTAATATATTTTATTTTTATATCATATGTTTCTTTGGAATCCCCTAACCGGTGTCTAACTGATCAAGTGGTAAAGTGCTTGCAATGTTTCTATTTAGCGTGTGATCCAAACACTTCTTGAAATATGAAATTAGCATCTTTTTGTTATGTAATTTTAACACTTCAAGCATAAAATAGAGCTTTGAAGTGTGTAAATAGCCGATTTTTGACTATCAAAAGGTTATTTTTTAGTTATCGGCAACAGTTCTCAGCGGCTCTGATCAGCGGCATAGATGAAAAAAAGAAGCTGCCCCATATGGCAACTTCCTTTGCTCAATCTTCATAATGCCCTTTGCATGAAAGGATCTCAAGTATTCCGTCATTGATACGGTAAATCAGGCGGTTGCTGTCATCTATGCGGCGGCTCCAGAATCCGGCATAATCCCCTTTTAATGGTTCAGGCTTGCCTATACCGTCAAAATTCTCTCTTTCTATGTCCTTTATGAGCGCTTTTATGGTTTTCTTGTCCTGCGTCTGCCAGTAAAGATATTCTTCCCATGCTTCATCAAACCATATCTTTTTCATTGGTCTATGTCCTCGATTATCTCATGTTCTATGCCCCTGCCAGCATTAAGAGCAAAAATGCCACGCTGCAGCTTTTCCAGATACTCGGCATTCTGCTTTGCTTTCATCATATCGTTATACTCGCGCTCAGAAACAATCACCACATTTCTGTTATTCTTGCGAGAAACAATGACCGGCTCCCCATTAAAGGCATTATCAAGATATTTTTTTAAGTTTGCCCTTAGATCAATCGGCTTTGTGGCAATCATAATCTGCACTCCCTTTCTTTGCGTACTGAAAACGGTACTTATTTCGGTACTTTTATTGTATTTAAAGTATACCCATGTGTCAATAAAAATATAAAAGTTATTAATCCTTATGTGAATCCGCCAGTTGAGCTGGTGGCTGCTGTTAAACTCTTATCAAAAAAACAATTTATTTATAATTTATCTTATAAATATAGCTTCCTGCTTCATTGTATAATTCCTCTGTCGAAAGATATTGATTATCAATTTCCAAACTTGAAGAAGAAACAATATAATCAATATCTGTTTTTTCAAAATCCTGATAGGACAATCTTAAACAGAAACAATCTGGCTGAATAAGCTCCATACTTGTCTCTCCATCTGTAAATTCAACTAATATATGAGCATATCGATTGTATACTTCTTCGTAAACGCCCGCTTTGTCTAAAGACTTCCACAATTTCATATTTGGATATGTGTTCACTGAATTAATGGTTGGGGCGCCGCAGGAAATCATAAAACCTGGAAGCGGTAACGCACCATGCGCAACCCATTTTGCTTCCCTGTCCTTAGAAACAATATCCTGGATTGCCGTAGATAGCGGTTTTGAATAGATTGCATCCAACCCTTTCATTAATGGTCTGATATATATACCTGTAATAACAGAAACAAAAATAATTGCAATCAATCCGGTGCAGTACAGCTTTTTGCTGTATTCAACAAAGAACTTTCTGTTATTCAAAAATTTAGGCAAAGTTTCTTCCTTTGTAAGACAGCAGAAGTAAATACCGGCAAGCACAAACATACTTAACGCCATATACCCCTTACTCATATAATCTGGCACATAACGATTTGCAGCCAAAACTGCAAAAGCAGAAAGCAAAACCGCAATAATAATACTATATCCCGCCTTTATTTTTTCTTCTTCTCTATAATGTGTCATAGCCGCCACAAAAAGAACAACTTGTACATATCCTAACATATCTGCACATCTGCCCGAAGTACTATAAGTCATCAGTGTGAGCTTTGCGAGAAACGGCGGCATTCCCACAGCAACATAAATACCAAGCACCACTGTAACGACCAACAGCCCACTCAAAAGCCAGTCTTAAATCATAAGCGCTTTACAATAGAATGCCCTACGTCCTGACAATAATCAGCCAATCCAATACCGTGACAGCAAAATCCAGGTACACCATCCAAATACAATAGGATAATAGATAATCTGCACCAATAGCAAATCCTGTTTTCTTATTGAGACAACACCATGCAGTGAAAAAAGCAATAACGGAAGTACTGGGATCAAATACCTTCCCTGTACCCCTAATACACTTCCAATACTGTCAAAATAGTGTCGTATTGCCTGTAATGAAGATAACTCTGTATATCCACGCAGAAAAAATGTCCAACTAATCATCACGGTTATTACTATCACAGTTGTCAAAACAGCTGCGGTTAAAAAAACACTTCTCTTTTTCCAATCAATACCTTTGTCTTGATAACTCTCAGGTAAAGAAGTCTGTGAGGCAATCAATAGTACAATGCAAATCAGACAGTACAACCCCTCTGGCGCCACAGTATCTAACCAACCAAAATGTGCCAGCATAGAATTTATATAAAATCTTCCAAATTCTCTTAGTGTTTCACCAATCACAGCTACATAATGAGGAATATTTAATGCACATGCCAATAATATTCTGACATAATAAGCATGACGAAAAACATACACGCCTGCCACTATGAAACCTGCCATACACACTACACACACCCACCTATACCGAATAATACCATCCAAAATATCAACTTGATTATTTCGGAAAGAAATTATCAAGCTCCATTTTTTTCTTGGTATCAGGAAAAGCAAAAGACCCAACAATAAATACGGCGGTTTAATAATCACAATACAAATCAGCAGCAGCGTTAAAATAAACAAATCTCTCCAATATATATTCTCTTTTTTATAAATATAATTCAAGGCGAATGCTATAAACAAAAAACATAATGGCAGCAATACTGCATCGTAATTTGCTGATGAACACTGTTGCACTGTCATTGGCAATAGCATTACAATACAAAGCAATTCTTTTTTTATTGGTATTATTTTTAATGCATAATATCCAACAAATGCATAAAATATCACAGAACCAAATTCAGCCAAATACATACATACTAAGATTGGCAAATTCAGCACAATCCCCAAAAAGAAAAAAACGCCCGCAGGAAAATGTGTAATAGCACGGTAAGAGCCTCCCTCAAACTCCTTATTATCACTTGAAAATTTACTATTCTTATATTTTTGTAGTAACGTTATATCCTGTTTCTGAGAAACATCTCCTACCAATTTTGTAAACTTAATATTTTCATAAAAATTAGCAAGATCTTCTTCTAATTTAGGAAACCCAAATTCGCTTACTATCATATTATAATGACTAGGCTCATCAGGCGTCTGTCCAGGCGGCAGCAACAATGAAAAACAAATCCCCATCAATATGGCTATACCAAAGAAACAATATTCTATCTTAACACCTCTTTTGCAGATTCTTTCGTATACTTTATCAGCCGTCAACTGAAAATAATTTACTATCACAAAATATTTTTTCCAAACACACCACTCTAACAAGCAAAGAGCAACCACCCATATTATCAACTTGTAATAGTTGATTTCTTTTTTAATAAAAGAATCTGTTGATAAATAATCCAACCAAAAGTCCCCATCAATATCCACTCGAATCTGAGTATAATCATTCTGTGGAATCGCAATCTGAAACTGTTTAGAGCCATCTGGTATCTCGCCCGACACAGAAGCCGGTTCACTAAAACCCTCTCCTTCTTTTGCATAAAATACCTGAATTTTCGTATTTTGTTCTATCGCCCTTGAAAATTTTATAGTAACCCTGTCAAGTCGCTGGAAATCTCCGACAACTGTAATGCCGGGATCCTCATTACTCTGCTCAAAAAAATTTTTCTGCACCTCATAACCACTAGTTGTATTAATCTGCCCTACTTCAAACCTGTTCTCCTCATAAACAGATTCCATTACGATACTTCCATATAGTTTATATGCCAATAATAATACAGCAAAAAATAAAATAATTTGTACTCTGCTTTTCATAACATTCTCCACTTGCACGTTTTCTATATTCCGTTAGTCTATAACAAAAGCCCTAAATCCTTGGTGAAAAATCCGAAAAATCCAAAGTCAGATTCACATTATAATATGGATCTCCTTTTTCGATTATTTCTCCCCATTTCTCTTTAAACCTGTCGACCTCGCTCAGGAAACGCCCCTGTCTTTCCGGGTCTGTATCATATCCTCTGGAAACCGATTCATAGTGATATGCCTCGGCCAAAGGAGTCCAGATATTCTTATATCCTTTTTTTCTAATAGCAAGACATAAATCCACATCATTATAAGCTACTGCAAACTTTTCATCAAAACCACCCACCTCTTCAAAAATCGCTTTTGAAACCATCAAACAGGCGGCTGTAACAGCTGAAAAATCCTGCGCATAGCAAAGTCGTCCCATATAACCAAAATTATCATACTCCGCTCTATAGTGAGCGCCGCCCGCACAGCGATCTTTTCCCAATCCGATGATAATACCAGCATGTTGTATCGTATTATCCGGATAATATAATTTAGCGCCGACAGCTCCCACGTCAGCCTGCATAGCAAACATCAGCATTTCTTCGATCCATTCCGGCGTAATAATCTCAATATCATTATTCAAAAACAAAAGGTATTCTCCCCGTGCTTCTTTTGCAGCAAAATTATTGATCGCTGCATAATTAAAGCCTTTTTTGTCATAATTCAACACTCGTATTTTTGAGTTTTTCTGTATCATATCATAATAACGGAACGTCTCCTGTTTCGTACTGTTATTTTCTATGATAAGAATCTCATAGTTGGTATATGTTGTTTTCTGCATAATTGAGCCAATGCATCTTGACAGCATATCTCTATTATCCTTATTTGGAATCAGGATTGAAATAAGCGGAGCGCCTGTTATCTCGTAACGTATATTAAAAATTGTCGGAAATGCCCGTGAGCTTTCCACAGTTCCGTGCAATCCGCAACGCTCCAGATGAGACAGCACCGCCCTCTTTCCGGCATCAATCGCATATGTTTTAGAATTGATGTCGCTTGCCACGGAAGCCGGATGGCTTCTCCAGTAATATAATATCTGCGGTACGTGCACAATCTGTTTTGCTTTTTCTGTCAGGCGCAATATCATATCATGATCCTGGGAACCATCAAACTCTTTTCTGAATTTTCCTGCTTTATCAAGTAGTTCCCTTGAAAAAACGCTAAAATGGCAAATATAATTATTTGCCCGAAGATTATCAATCGCAAAATCCGGCTTAAAATGCAAGGTTATGATATGATCGATCTCCCCCTCAAAGGTCATCTCATCGCAGTAGATAAAATCTGCATTCTTCTCACAAATCACTTTCATATATTCATACAAAGCGGACGGATGCAATAAATCATCATGATCTAACAATGCAATATAATCCCCCTGCGCCATAGCCAGCGCCGCATTTGTATTTTCAGAAATACCAGCATTTTTCTCCAGCACCTGATACTTGATCCGGCTGTCCCGCTGCATCATTTTCTTTACTGTTTCACCCACGTAGGAATGTTCTGCATCACTGCCGTCAGCCAGACAAAGTTCCCATCTTCTATAAGTCTGCTGCTGGCAGGAAGCAATCATCTCTTCCAAATATTCCTTTGGCGTATTATACAGTGGCACAATAATGCTAAAAAGGATATCCCTGTCAAAGGCTGACCTGCGCTGCTTTGCTAATACATCCGCCCTTGGCGCCACAATCTTTTTCACAAAAAGCTTCTCGGCTTTCTTCCGGTGTCGAAATGCTTTGTACCGTCTGAAAAACATACTCAGACCTTCGTGCAAAATAATATAAAGCCCTTTTCTTACATGACGTGGTATGATAACCCTGCCAACCTTTTTTATCGTTCTTGCCATAAAACGATATGGTTTTGTAATCTTCCAAGAACTTGACTGATAAACCAACTGCAACTCATAGGCATGTGCTTGCGTCATTTGCTCTATTTGCTTTTCTAATTGTTCTGTTTTCTTTTCTAAAATTTCAGCTTTGTTCTCTTCTGATATCAATTTTTCTTTCTTTCTCCTGGATAGAGACTCTAACCTATCTAACGTCAAAAATTCCAGATAAAAGTCTATTTCTATATTCCCCTCGAAATGCTTAACCGCAGCTTCCATCTGTGGATCAATCGTAATAAATTCATATTCTTTATCTTCATGCCAAGAGCAATTTGTCCTGAAAATTTTCTCCTCCGCTTCACAGCCGTCAATTTTGAAATTGTTTAAACGGACAAAACAGGGCACTTCTGCGAAGTCAATCCTTATATAGCAAACCTCTTCTGGATGTTCTATTGACAGACAAATATTATTGTCCCCCTCTTTTACAGCATAGCATAATTTCGTTTCCTCACAATACCCTTCTCCGGAATCAATAAAAACATTTAAATATTCTGCATGGTTTTTAATCATATTGTCTATCTTGTCACAGGCAATTCCAGAATGAGAGTCCGTCAGCTTTTTTTGGCAGAAAAAGATAAACTGATACGCATATGCATAATCGCGTTGTTTCATCGCACACCTTATCTCCGGAGGTAAATTAAAAAGACTGTTTCCAAATTCTGTATTTTCACATTCTATGAATGTCGCAGTTTCATAAATTGTTTCCAAACCGCTGATATCAATCATTTCTTTTAATGAATCATACGTAAAAAAATGGATATGCGTATTGTCTAACAAGCCCACGTCACGATAATTAAATTTGCCATTATATAAATCTATCATAATAGAGTTATGAGCTATATTAGGGACAGACATGACAATCTGACCATGATCCGACAGCAAAGTAACCGCTGCAGCCAATACTGCCTGCGGATTTCTCAAATGCTCTAATACATCTGCAAAAATAACATAATCAAATTGATACGAATTAAATTGTTCTTTCCACTCTAATGATTCCGCATTGCCACAAAATCCGTCTATCGCATACTCCATCGCGCTGTGATAGCCTTCTTCGTCAATTTCTACAATGACAACACGGCAGGAAAGTTTTTCTTTCAAATATCTTGTCATACGTCCCATCGCCGGTCCAAATTCCAATACACAGGAATTTTCTTTAATCCCCCGCAAAATCATAGATAAAGAATTATCAGAATCCATATCTAACTCAAAATCATACTTCACCGCTGCTCCTCCATTCATGTTCCATATAAAACAAACCTTCTGCAAAATACGTATTACTCAATGTAAAGCGGGCAACACTCATCTTATAATCTAAATTTACGATTCCCTCATTCGTAAAAATTCCTACGTCGATTGTATAATCTCCTGTAATTAACGGCAATTCAGGTATCTTATATTCGATCCGATAAAGCCCCTTCTTTTCATTTAGCTTTACTTTGTCCAAATGAGTATTTACACCTAAAATATAATTTTTTCTGTCTAAACTGTATATTGCTACCCCAAGTAAAATCCCCGGAACTTCAGCATCTAAAATTTCATACTCTACGCTGACTGTAAAATCCTCAAATGTATGCAGCATATTTTTATTCACTGTAACAGAACGGATCGCCGCAAGCATACCTGTTCTGTCAGCTGTATCCTGAAATTCCTGTTTTACATAACTGCCGGACTCCTTATCATTTCCTGATCCCTGTCCAACTGCTGCAGATTTACCATACTTCATATAATTATCATACAGATCGACAACCTGACTTGCCTCTCCATCTTCAAAGATAACGCCATCCTTAATCCAGATTGCCCTTGTGCAAAAACGCTTAATCTGCTCAATCGCATGAGTTACAAATAAAATGGTGGTGCCATTTTCTTTCAATTCCATCATTTTATCAATGCATTTTACCTGAAACCGGGTATCTCCTACTGATAATGCTTCATCTACAATTAAGATATCGGGCGATACATTGATTGCAACCGCAAACGCCAGTCTGGCAAACATCCCGCTGGAATACGTTTTGACCGGCTGGTCAATAAAATCCCCAATATCAGCAAAATCTATGATTGGTTCTACTCTCTGTTTCATTTCTGCTTCCGTGTATCCCATCATAGTACCGTTCAGATAAATATTTTCCCGTCCGGTATATTCCGGATTAAACCCTGCACCAAGCTCCAAAAGCGCCGCCACTTTGCCATTTACAGAAACAGTTCCACTGGTTTGATTCAATACTCCGGTAATGATCTTTAACAGAGTTGACTTTCCAGATCCATTCACTCCCACGATTCCAATACTCTCCCCGCTTTGCACGGTAAGTGAAATATCTTTTAAAGCATAAAATTCTCTATGGTACGTTTTTCTCTTTGGATGAAGAACTTCCTTCAAACGGTCAATCGGCTTATCATATAGATAATACCTTTTTTGAAGATGTTCTATCTCGATCATAGCGCTCATATCCATTCCTCATTTCCTATCTCACTATATAACATCTGCAAAATGCGGACGCATTTTCTTAAACAAAAGATTGCCAGCTACAAACAATGCTCCTACAACTGCCCAAAAATAAATAGTCCATGTAATATCCTGCCAAAACCAGACTTTTTCCCCAAATACATTTCGGTATCCCTGAACAATATAATACATTGGGTTTATCTTCATCACCCATCTCCATGTCTGGGGTAAAATATTAATATTCCACAAAATTGGGGTAATCCAGATCCCCATCTGTAAAATAATATTCATAATCTGACTCAAATCCTTGAAAAATGGAATAATACTGCACGTCAGATATGACAGAGATAACGCCAGCGCAAAATTGCAAAACAGATAATATACCAGCTGCAGCCAATATTGATCTGGAAAATATCCAGAGCCAATAAACATAATGCACATAAACGCATGGAAAAAGAGGCTGACAAATATGGCTGACATTACTTTCACAATCGGCAAAACACTGATCTTAAATACTACCTTTTTTACAAGATAGCTATATTCTATCAAACTATTTGTCGCACCACTCCACGCTTCTGAAAAGAAAAACCATGGCACCATCCCCGCTGTCAGCCATAATGCAAACGGAAGATTCGCCTCGGCGGCTGACCGAAATCCCACAGAAAAGACAAACCAGTAAATAAGGATCGTAATAACCGGCTGGACAAAAGCCCAAAACATACCAAAAAAAGAACCGGCAAACCGTGTTTTAAAGTCATTTTTTGCCAATTTATAGATAAGCCGGCGGTTTAAAAAAACCTCTTTTGCCAACTCATAACAACGGTTATAATGAAATAACAATACGATAAACAAAATATCCAGAAAAACCGCGATCAACCCATATCGAATCTGCATACTTTTCTGTCTCATTTGTATCACAGTATCCTGAATATCTGGTAAAACGCCTAGTATATAAGAATCTGTACCAGATGTTTTTATTTTTAACAGATCGCCCTCTATCGCAGCGTCTGTGATTTGCTGGTAACTTCCTTTTGTTTTACACCAATGTTCTATCTGCGTAAGTGGAATTTCCCATTTCTTTTTTTTATAAGCCACAAATACACGATGAATTTGATGAATGCCTGCAGTGTCTCCAAGATCAAACCGGAAACCATCAATGCTGCACGGCATAATAAATTCTATTTCCTGCTTCTTTCCCGTCTCCTGGTATACCTCTTTTACAGATAATGATTCATTCCAGTCCTGCAAACCATAAAATAACTGATATTCATTCATCTGGTCAGCTGTAATCTCAATATGCAGAGATACATTATCACCATTTCTTCTTCCGGCTGTCCAAAACAAATATATATTAATCAGTACTGCAAACAGCAATACAAAAATAACACCCACTATTTTCTTTTTGTTCATCCTGTTCCTCCTGACAAAACAATATCGAGTTTATACTAGCATATCCAAAAATCCATTGCAAGAAAAACATACTCTTTTTATGAAATATGTGGAAACATACCGCCCCATTCACACCGCCGGGCTACAGCAGATAATACTTCACAGAATACTTCCATGACATAAAAAGATACCCTCCGCGAATCCCTTTGTATGCTCTGACAAATCTGTTTTGTTTCATGATATGCAGATATGCCTCCGCCCTCTCGTCACCATAAATTTCTATATACGCCTGTGTCTGCGCTTTCCTCTCTTCTTGGAGAATATGGTTGTTTTGAATCAATCTGGACCAGCTGCAGGGATTTAATTTCCCCAAAAAGCTTTGATGCCATTTTTTTCTGTCAAACCCGCCAAGCACATTATTATCATGTTGGCGGTATCCAAGCAGACGCTCAGGAAGATATACAATCGTCCCATGTCCTGCCGCCACCAGAGCAACCCACCAGTCATGCATCAGGATTTGTTCTGGCACTTCGGTAAAAAGTCTGTGCAGTTCCCAGTTCCACATTGCAGAAGCCCCCTGCACAAAGTTGTACAGCAGAAGTTTCTCAAAAACATGCTTTTCTGGCAAGACAAGCCCGCTCTGTCCCACAAAAGAGTCAGCAGCCTTTCTGCCATGGCCGTCAATCAAAGCTGCGTCAGACCAGACCAGTACCGGCTGCCTTTTCTTTTTTTCTTCCTCCTGAAGTTTTTTGCATAATTTTTCTAATTTATCAGCCCGCCATACGTCATCCTGATCGCAAAAAGCATAGTATCCCTCTGGCTCTTTCACTTCTGTAAGAAGTTTGGCAAAATTGTTTTTAGCTCCCAGGTTGCGCTGATTCCGACTGATAAAAACCTGCCCGGCAAAGCGTTTCTGAAATGCCTCTAATATTTCCGGCGTCCGGTCAGAAGAAGCATCGTCACAGACATGAAGAACCCAGTTCTGTATTGTCTGTCTGCCAATAGAGGCCAACTGTTGCTCCAGATATTTTTCACCATTATAGGCTGCCATTAAAATATGCACTGTATTATGCTGTTTCATTTTCCATCACCTGTTCCCCATTTCCGAAATTCTTCTCTTAAAATGCTTCGGTATTCTCGCCATGACTTTCGAAAATCTTCATATTTTTTCTCGCAGACGCCGGTCAATATATGCCAAACCACAAAAGCCACTTAAAAATCAAATTATCCATTTTTCTCTGACGGTATACCTTTCCCGTCTTTACCAGCTTTCTCCTTTTCCAAAACGACTTTTTCCCCTGTAACAGGCTCTTTAGCAGTTCCTCATTTTCTGGAGGCATCACAATGTGGTGCAGTTTCTGGACGTCCTGTTTCCCATATTGTTTCCAAAATGCCGCCGCCTGTCTGCTAATATTATTTTGTCTGATGCGAAAACGCTTCACCCGCCCTATAAATTCTTTCTTTATGCTCACCTGTGTTCCTATCACGTTTCCGCCGTGCTGGCGATAACAGATATGCGGAGTTTCATCATAATATACTGTGCCAAAACAGCTTGTTACCAAATACAGCCACATATCATGCATCACAGTAAATTCTGGAACATTCTCCTTTACCATTTCCCTGAGCGCCGTATTCATAACAATAGTGCATCCTGTCACAATATTTTCTACCAGCGCATTTCCAAAGGAGGGGCGCATCGGAGGCCTTTTAATCTCCGACGCCAGCTCTTCTAAATTTTCATCGACCAATTTAGGACGGCAGCAATAAAGATGCGGCTTCCCATCATCCTCCATCTTTTCCAGCTCCCGGATGCCCGCGCTAATCTTATCTGTCATCCAATAATCGTCCTGATCGGAAAGCGCATAAAAATCAGCCTGACCGTCCGCCTTTGCCAGAAGATCAAAAAAACTTTTTATTACGCCGACATTTTCCCCTTGATACCACTGCACCTGATCCGGATACTGTTTGGCATACTCCGCTAAAATCTTCTGCGTGCCGTCGTTTGAGCCGTCATCTCTCACCAGAAGATGGATTTTCGCCAGACCGCGCGCCTCGCAGTCCTGCGCCAAAATAGAATCCATCTGTTCCCTGAGATAATGTTCCCCGCAATAGGTGGACATTAGTACCTCTACTCTCTTCATCTCTTACTCCTGTTATGAAGTGACCGCTTGTCAAGAGTAAATTTTATCTTTTCAAGCTTTTTTCTCTCAACATCGTCACATT
>CANPZE010000057.1 GCA_947589315.1 uncultured Lachnospiraceae bacterium
TGTTTGTTTTTTTATATTTTAACACAAGTTGGTATCCTCTTCTCTATTTTATTTTCCTACAAAAACTTTACGCTAGCCAAGCAATTTATCTAAAAATCCAATGTTCTTCTCTGTATTATTGTACTTTTTTAACAAAATCTATACGTATCATACTAAAATTTTTTTGTATGCTTTTTACCCCTTTTTTATAGAAAATGCAATTTTCATATTTCTGACACAATTTTATGCTATCGTACTATTGTATTATTGTATGTCATATTTATCAATGGAGGTGGAGTTATGATGAAAAAACAAATTTCTGTTCTGATGTTACTGCTGGGCAGCATTCTCCTTCTTTCCCAACAAGCAGATGCGCAAAAAATAAGCAGCCCGCAGCAAGCCAAAAAATTAGCTCAGGCTAAGGTTGGGACCTCCCATTTTACAGAGGTCAGTATGGATACTGAGGCCGGCGTCTCTGTGTATGAGGTGGAACTGATAAAAGGCAATAAAGAATATACTCTTTCCTATCAGATCTCTAATGGGAAGCTACTGAAATACCAGTGGGAACTGCAGACCCATTCTACTGCCAATTATCCCGGCAGTAAGAAACTGACCCAGAAAAAGATCCGTCAGATCGCTAAGAAGAAGGTACCTGGCGCCGCTATCCAATCCCTTTATCTAAACGATCCCGATGATTACGATATGGAATATAAGGTGATCCTGAAAAAGGGAACCAAGACCTATACTCTGGAGATCAACGCTTACAATGGCAAGCTGGAGGAATATCAATGGAAATGCTCTGCAAAGCAGACCTCTTCCTCTAAATATATCGGTACCAAAAAAGCAAAATCTATCGCATCTGCCAAGGTGCCGGGCGCAACTATTGTAAAGATTGAATTTGACAATGACGATGGCCGCCCGGTCTATGAAGTAGAAATGCGGGATGGCGCTATGGAATATGACCTGACTATCGATGCCAGATCCGGAAAGATCCTGGAATACGAATCCGACATGGATGACTGACAGTCTTAGGCAAATCCGTCAGGCAGATAGCGATCATTTTTGTTGCTCATATTTCAGTATAAGATCCCGATTGGCGATCTCATACTTGTTAAACTGCTCGCTGTCCCTGAAATCCTCCCGCTCTATCGTCCCCACATACCATGATTTTTTCTCAAAATACGCCGCCAGTTCCTGGTCGGAGAATCGGTATCCATGACGGGCATACAATTCATTTCTCGCCAGGCGCAGCTGTCTCTTCGACAGCTTCTTTACCTCTTTTTTCGTCAGATAGCGGGAGTCGCTGTCTGCAAAGAGATAATCGCCTGTCTGCCCAGCCGTATTCTCCCCGGATGGAGCAGCCGCCTGTTCCGGCTGCTCTGTGGACTGGGGCTGTTCTGTCGGCTGCGGCTGCTCTGTAAACTGTGCCTGCTCTGTCGGCTGCAGCGTGGGGAGCGGTGCAGAACTCTCTACGCTGTTAGCTTCCGCCTGCTCTGACTGCCCTGCCTCAGGAGAAGCCTCTTCCGGAAGGACAGTCTGCATGGCTTCCTTCTGTCCGCCCTCTCTTCCTCCAGGCAAATGGACGGTTCCTGTTGCAATACAGATTCCTGCTACCACAACCACCGCTGCCACAGCGCCGATGCCAATGCCCAGCAGCGCTGTTTTTCCTGCCGTCTTTTCTTTTTGCTTCTTTGCAGGGGCAGCCTCCTTGACAGAGGCTCCGCAGTTCTCACAGAAGGCTGCGTTCTCCGGAAGCCGGCTTCCGCATTTGGTGCAATATTTCACTGCTGTATCATCTCACTTTCTCTTTATTCATCATATCCATACGTCTGTATAATTCCTGCGTTGCAGCCAGACACCGCCAAACTTTCATCGCATTCTAATTCTTCCAGGTCCTTGCTGTCTGACACATCCAGTGTCTTCAGTTTGTTGCCATAACATATCAGCGACTTGAGCCCAGGGCAGTTTTTGACATTCAATTCATTCAATGTATTATTTTGGCAGAAAAGCCGTTTTAATTTTTCATTTTTATGCACGTCTAATTTCCCCAGCTGGTTATCAGAGCAATCCAATGCTTTTAACTCCCTGCAGCCGTTCACATCCAAATTGCTCAGCTGGTTTGTTTCAACATCCAGACGCTCCAGGCAGGGCAGATCCGAGAAGGAAATGCTGCCGTTCAGCGAGCACCGGCTCCAATCAATTCCAACCAGCCTTCCATCCTCATTCCACTCATATTTTGCCCCCTCATCAATGACCGCCCCCAGCTCCTTCTGATCTGCAATGATCTTCCTGAGCGCCTTTTCATCCGAAGCATGGCTTCCATTGCCGCCGTTGATGATACAGCTTACAAAAATACCAACAACAATGACCGCAAGAATCCCTGCCGCCAGCCTCCCTCTCTTAGACTTCTTCTGTGTCTCCGGATCCACATGGCCTATCGGTTCATCTGCAGGCAGCGGCTCAGACGCTGTTCCTGCCGTTGCCTCCAAGTCTGCCAAGGCCTCTCTGCTTTCTGCATTCTTTGTCTGCTTTTTCCCACAGTACGGGCAAAATCCTGCCGTATCATTGATTTCTTTTCCACAGTAAATACAATATTTCATCGTTTTCTTCACTTTCTACTATATTTTTATTGAGCATAAGATTTTTCTCTTTCTCAATCTACATTCTCACTTGACAATTCTAACAGCTGCGGCAGCATACTCTCATGCCGGCTGGCAAAGTCAAACCATACCCCCTCATTGTCTATAGCATATACCTGCGGTATTATGTCAACCCATTCTGCCTCATCGCCTTTTTGCTGCTCTAATTGCCTCATATATTCCTCTTCCGATATCTCCTCGCCTTCCAGCTCAGGATCCGATGATTCTCCGGCATCCTCTCCATTTCCCGTGATAATACCTGCATCAAAAAGCTGATATTTTTTCTCCGTATAAAATTCGTTATCATCCCCCCAGTCCCCGAAGGTCCGCTGGCCAAACCATGTGAGTTCAATACTGTTTTTTTCTGGATCATATTGACACACCATATCCCGGACATATGAAATGATAAACTGGCTGATCCGGCCTTCGGCGCCGGTAAAATAAATGAGATTCTTCTTTTCCTTACATCGTATATCATAAACATCCCAGACATCTTGTTCCCAGGCTATGCCGGTCCATAAATCATTCCGCAAAGGATCCTCTAACATGATTACCTGGTCATCTTTATACGTCAGGAGCACAACATACCCAGAAGCAACAGATCCACTGTACTCCTGAGATATCAAAAATAACTCCGGATAATCGTCAGAATCCAAAAAGAAAAGCTTGCCACAGATATGATAGTGGTCAGCGTCCTCATCCAGGAACATTTCGATTGGAAAGTCATATTCATCGTAGTCTTCCCAAGACGGCTCCTCCAGGTCGTCATAGAGCGACACGGCATATTCATCATAGTACTCCTGATCCTCTTCCACCTGAGTTTCATATTCTTCGTATGCGCTCTGATATTCGGCAAAGGCCTGAACCGCCGGGCCGATCTCATCCAGATAAGCCTGGTATGCCTCCCATGCCCGCTCTGCCGCTTGTCTTGTATTAGTATCTTTCTGCACTGTTTGTTCGGCGTTTTGGGCATCCTTTACCGCCGCTGTCTCCCTGGTTCCCTTTTCTCCAAGAACCCCTGTGGCAAACAGCGCGCAGACAGTCCCAACCGTCACCACAAGGAATCCTGCCAACACTGCAAGCAGCAGAGTCTTTCTGTTCTTTTTCTGCGCCTGATCCTCAACAGCCGCCCCGCATTTCTCACAGAATGCCATTCCCTCTGGTATCTCATTGCCACAATTTCCACAATACCTCATCACTTGTCTCCTCCTAAAGCATTGGTCAACACAATTCTATTCTAGCATAAGATATTACGGAAAAAATTTTTAATTATTACATCAAACGCAGTAATTATTACCACAAAAAAACTGCCATCGAAGCGCCTGATATAGTACGCCTCAATGGCAGTCTGCCTTTTCTTATTTAACGGTCTGATAAGACCAACCGATCCATCGGATCAGTTAGTTAGTAATCGTTCTCTCTGTATCCTTATCGAAGATATGGATCTTGCTGGTATCAAGAGCAATCTTGATCGTGTCTCCCGGACGGGCTGTTGTACGGGGATTAACACGAACGGTGATATCATGTCCTTCTACTGTGAAGTACAGGAACACTTCTGCGCCTAACATTTCATATACCTTAACTGTTGCATCCAGTACATTGTCTGTACCATTGGCAATGAAAATCTCTTCATCCTTAATATCTTCGGGCCGGATACCTAAGATAACTTCCTTATCTATGTATCCACCTTCTACAACCTTCTCTGCCTTGCTTTCCGGAATCTTAACCGCATATGAGCCAAATGCCAGTTTGACATCGCTGCCATCTTTCACAACCTTGCAGTCAATAAAGTTCATCTGAGGAGATCCAATGAATCCTGCAACAAACAGATTGCACGGCTTTGTATACAGATCAATAGGAGTTGCTACCTGCTGCATGATACCGTCCTTCATAACTACGATACGGGTACCCAGCGTCAAAGCCTCGGTCTGATCATGTGTTACATAGATAATCGTAGATTCCAGTCTCTGATGCAGCTTGGAAATCTCGATACGCATCTGTACACGAAGCTTTGCATCCAGATTGGAAAGAGGCTCATCCATCAGGAACACCTTAGGATTACGAACGATCGCACGGCCCATAGCTACACGCTGTCTCTGACCACCGGATAAAGCCTTCGGCTTACGGTCTAACAGATGTTCAATGTCAAGGATCTTAGCTGCCTCATGAACCAGCTTATCAATCTTCTCCTTGGGAGTCTTTCTCAGCTTCAGTCCAAATGCCATATTATCGTATACAGACATATGAGGATACAGAGCGTAGTTCTGGAATACCATCGCAATATCTCTGTCCTTCGGCTCCACATCGTTCACCAGGCTGTTCCCGATCCACAGCTCACCGGAAGTGATCTCTTCCAAACCTGCGATCATACGGAGCGTGGTAGACTTACCACATCCTGAAGGTCCTACAAAAATGATAAATTCCTTGTCTGCAATATCAAGGTTGAAATTCTTTACTGCAACAAATCCATTCGGATAAGTCTTGCAGATGTTTTTAAGTGATAAACTAGCCATGTGCTATTCCTCCTATACTTACGATTTAGTCAATTATCACAGCGTTCTACGCTTGACCTTTAACATATAAAATATGATACACTAAACCCATTTTCTTGACCATAGCATAAATAGCCAAAGAAACTTTTCACCTTTTGTGCAAAGCGTATAGAATATTTTTTTTCGCCTTAAAACTTAGAAAATATTCCAAATATATTCCCTATTTACTGTCGGATTTCCACAAAGCCTTCCCCTTGTACCTCCCTGGCATCAGAAATGATCACAAAGGCCTTGGGATCGCAGGAATGGGCAATGCGGAGCAGGCCGGTGATCTCCTTTTTCCGGACCACGCACAGAAGTACCCGGCGTTCCATTCCTGTATACATCCCCCGGGCATTCAGGGCAGTTACCCCTCTTCCCAGCCGCTGCATGATCTCCTGTCCGATCTCCTCATGTTTCTCCGATACCACATAGGCAAGCTTGGCAAATTTAACCCCCTCAATAATGGCGTCCATGATCCGTGAGGCTAAATATATGGACACCCCCGCATAGACTGCCACCGGCAGGCCAAAGAAAAAGGCTCCTAACAAGATCACCGCAGCATCAATAAAAAATAGCAGCCTTGCCACCGAGTAATGAGGGAAAAAATGTTGGACGATTGCACTGAGAAGATCCGTACCCCCTGTGGAATATCCGGTAGAAAATACGAGCCCCAGCCCGGCGCCGTTCAACACTCCTCCTGTCACTGCGGCCAGGAAATAATCCCTGTGCTGCCCTTCGTTTCCCGGCAAGAGAAACAAGGCAAGGGTAAACGCCAGATTGGCCAGCATCGTCTTGCCCAGGAACCGCTTCCCCTTGATACAGTACGCCACGGCAAAGATAGGGATGTTTACAGCAAAATTGGTGATCCATACAGGGATTTCTCTCCCCAGCCAGATGCCAGAGACTTTTTTCACGACAATGGCCAGCCCGGATACGCCGCCTGTTACCATTCCTATCGGTTCATACACCATGTTTACTGCAATGGCCATCAGCGTTGTGCCTGCCAGGATCTTAGCAATGTCCATTCCTTCTTTTTTGTAATCAAATTGCCCCATCCCTTTGGCCTCCCGCAAAACTCCACTTTCCGATGCGCAGAAATCAATCCTGCTTATTTTCTTCTTCTATCTGATTATTATATTGCACCACTTTTTTGCGGAATATTCGCGCCCGAAAACCTTTTTTTACACTTTGCTCCCGGACTACTCTCTGATACAGCCCCTCCAGATGCAGGCGATGTATCCACCCGGGCGCCTCCTTCTGCTCTGCCAGAAGCAGCCCGGCTACGCCCCCTATGGCCAGGCAAAGGCGTGCATTCAACTGGGTGCTATGCTCCATGATCCATTTTTCCTGCGCCCCTGTCTCCAAATCCAGCAGCAGCATATCCGGGGTACGGCTGTTTATCTCATTAATGATCGCCGGATCCTCCCATTCCTGATCATAAGTATATTCCCCTACGATCTTCAGCCTGGGCTGCATCTTCCTGCAATACTTCTTCAGCCTCCACGCCCTGTCCCTGTTACGGGATACAATATAGAGCGTCCTCCCTGATTTCTCCAGATTCTCCAGCATGAGTCCCAGGCTCTTGCAGCTGACTACCATATCCCCCGCTTCCAACACTTCCACATGATGGGTGCTGAGCAGCGCCTCTTCTCCCGGCAGAAAAAGTTCCGCCCGTTCGATCAGGTTCCGGTAATTTTCATCCTCCACAGCCATATTTAACAATTCCGTGGAAGCAAACAATATCACATCAAAATGGTCATCGGTCAAATACTCATTCATTCTCTGGATAAAGACATCATTGCTCATCATATCTACATCAATATCCATTATTTTTACTGAAGCATGCATACCATCATCCTATCATTCATTCGCATCGATCGTGCCAAGGATGATCTCAATATCATACCCCTCCTCGACCGTTCCAACCGTAATCTCCGGATCTTTAAAGTAGGCTGCCAGATCCTGTCCCTGTCCTTCTTTAGTCACAATGATCCTGGTCCGAGTCAACACTTCATCACTATAATCTCCTACCTTGGGTACCGTATACCCTTCCGCTGTCAGCTTCTCCTGAGTAGTCCCGGCAAGCCCTGTGATCTTGCTGCCGTTCAGCACCAGAATATTCAAGCCCTTTGAACTCTTTATCTTCTTTCCCTTGGGCATCTCGCTATAATCCTGTTCCTTGTCATAGGTCTTCGTATTATTCTCCAGGTCATTAATAAACTCGGCGGCAGCCTCCTGCTCTACCGTAAAAGTCTTCCCAGAAAAGGATCCCGGAATACCCCAATAATGGAAATAGAAAGGATTTAACTGCTCATAGCATTCCAAATATCCAATCTTGCTCAGTACGGCCAGGTTAGATTTCACCCGGACATACTGCTCCTTAATAAATTCCTCGATCTTAGCTTCTTCACCGCCCAGATCTTCCAGCTGGGCCAGATAGCTGTCACTGGCTACCGATACATCCATCGTAACTGACGCCTGGATATCTCCGGACATATAAGGCGTCGTAATCTTCTGCTCCACATAATGATTCGCATAGATTTCATCGCCGATCACCGTATAGTAACTAATCTCAATTCCCAACATCCTTTCAATGATCAGCTCCCCATATCCGTATCCGTCATCACTGTCAAAATAAGTCCGGATCTTAGAAAGACGGATGATCTGCGGGATCTCACTGTTCACTGTGCAAAGCTTCTGATACATTTTCATTGGTATCGTATAATCTGTCCTGGCTGGAATCGTAATATAATCCATATTATTAGTTGTGGTATTGCAGATCTCCAACATGACATGCGTGATGTTATTCTCCTTGTCTACTACATAGATCAGGTTCTTGGAGACATCGTCTGTCTTAGCTTCCTGAAGAATATCCTGGATCTCCTGAGACGTTGTATCCACATCCTCCTGCGCCTTCAGCAATACCTGATAGGAAATCAAATAACTGCAGCACCCTGCCAACAATATAGCTATAATGATCAAAAGGGATTTCAGCAAATTCTGTAAAAAGAATATCGCTATATTTTTCTTTTTCATATCCGTGTTTTTCATCCTCCGCTTGGTCTTACAGATTATTATCTCATTAAAACATACGTTATATTATATCAATTTTCACCCTATGTGTAAAGTCTTGTGACATGCGTTTTTATGTTATAGGATAAAAAGGGAAAACCAGCCTTGAAAGCATGTATAATAGATGTCAAGAAAAGGAGAAATATATGTCAAATAGAACAGCAGTCATTACAGGAGCCTCCCGGGGGATCGGCAGGGCGATCGCTCTGAAATATGCCAAGGAAGGATATAGGATCGCCGTCTGCTGCCTCCGCAATACCCAGCAGCTAGAGGAAGTACGCCAAGAGGCAGAAGCTTTATGGCATAGCAGGTGTCTTTGCTATACCGGAGATATGGGAGAGTATTCCCAGGCAGAGGACTTTTTCCGGCAAATCCTCCAAACCTTTGGCGCGCCCGATATTCTGGTAAATAATGCAGGGATCTCCCACATCGGGCTTTTGCAGGACATGAGACCGCAGGAGTGGGAACGCCTGCTTCAGACCAACCTCACCTCTGTCTTTAACTGCTGCCATCTTGCGGTCCCCCCTATGCTCTCCCGGAAACAAGGGAAGATCATCAATATCTCTTCTGTCTGGGGCAGCGTGGGAGCGTCTATGGAAGCAGCCTATTCCGCCACCAAAGGCGGCGTCAATGCACTTACCCGGGCTCTGGCCAAGGAGCTTGCTCCCAGCGGCATCCAGGTCAATGCAGTAGCCTGCGGCGTTATCGACACGGAAATGAACCATTTTCTGTCTCAGGAAGAACTGTCAGCCCTCACTCAGGAAATCCCCACCGGACGCATGGGAACCCCCGAAGAGGTGGCCGACCTAGTATACAGCCTGAGCCAGGGCAACGGCTATCTTACCGGACAGATCATCACCATGGACGGCGGTTGGTTATAAATCCCTGTTCAGCGCAGACCTCGCTAGTATTCCTGATAATATTTCCTGGTCTCCAGGATCTCTTCCGGCACAGAAATCCCATCTTTATCCCAGACACGGAATTTCATATCGTATTCTTTCTGCTTCTTCGCAGTCTCCCGCTGGAACCTGGCGGCTGCCTCCCGGAACAGAGGCTGGCTTCCCAGCCCTTCCCGTATCTGGCGGTTAAATGGGCAGTAGGTCGCCATAATCTCCCGCACCGGCTTGCTTAACACCATGCCGCCCTTAGCTTCATGGCGGATCCAGCTGTCGTAGTCAGAGACGAATACCTCCCGGTTATTATTCCGGTGCTTCTGGATCTGCAGGCGCAGCTTCTCTTTCCGATCCTCTGACAAATCTTTGTTTTTCTTATAGAACTGCAGGAAATCAGAATATTCACTCGTCAGGGATCTGATCTGGATATTATTCCAGTATACCCCCTGCATCGTGCGGCACAATTCCCATCGGAACGCCCCTATCACCTGGATGATCATCCGCTCCAGGTCTCCCTCAAAAAAAATGGGGAATAAAAATCTTCCCCGGGAATTACGCTGGGGACCGCCCAGATCCTGCCACATAACTCCCTTCCCGCCATAAGCAGGAAATACAATGATATCCGGCCCCACCTCTTCCATGATGTATTCCTTCTGGAATACAGTCTGCTCTGTTTTATACAGGCTGGAGCGATAAAAAGCGGAATAGTCAATCTTACGGATCCTGTTCACAGCCCCGTTCACCTTATCCTTAGACAGGAAGGCGCCCAACAGGGAGCCGCCCAGGCCTTCTGTATACAAAAAGGGGACAAATATGGAGATCTGTCCGCTGACAAGCCGGTGATTGTTGCGGAACAGATTATTGATCTCAAATTCCAGCTTCTTGCCGTTGTCTCTTTGCAGCTCTGTCAGCTCCTTCTGGGTGATCTCTCCCCGCTTCTTCTGGTCCCGCAGATATTCATCATAGTTCATGTCAAATTCATTCTTGGACGGTTCCTTTCTGCCCTCTAATATCTCGGTAAGCCATTCTTTCATATCATAGACCTGGCAGAAGCTATCCTCCATATAACTGTTATCCAGCTGGATAAGCTCCTCAATTACTTCCAATGTAACCAGTTTCTCACTGAGCAGCCCATAGCGCAGGAACAGCTCCACCTCGATCGGCGTATCCTCCTTGGAAGCATACTCCCGCAGGAAGATTTTTTCATACATGGGATAATAAATCCTGCAGATCTCTTTCCGTATGCGGCGGGCGGAATCCGCTGTAGATGCCTTGTCCGGCAATGCCTGAAACTTTTCCAGCCATTGGACAAGAGCCGCTCCCTCTTCACTGTCTATCTGACTGTACTCTATCAGAGTATCTAATATATCCGTCAGCTCGGCCGCTTCGACCACAGAATGTTCCACCAGCGCGACCATATCATCCTCTGTCTCCATCGTCTTCACGGAAGACGCACTGCGAGAAGGATTTAACAGCTTAAAGTAGGCGTCCTCCATGGCATTCCGGTCAATCTCCACTGTAAGCCCAACCTTCTCCACCAATACCGTCTCAATCTGATTGATCCAGTCAATAATAGTATCAATCTCTGACAATATTTTGGAATTAGATTCTCCCATCCGCTGTAAAGCGGTCACTACCTTAGCCGTATATTGGAACAGGTTGACAGAATCCCGGCCCGCAATGTCCAAAAGTTCTTTCAGGTTCTGAATCATTTTCCTGCAGGCAGCGTCCATCTGGCGGATCAGGTCCAGCTGCCTCTTCACGTGATACGCCGTAATATTTACCGAGGTCCCATAATATGCCGTCTGCACTTCTCTGGGTACTTTACTGCAGGCAAGAAAATACTCCAGCAGCTCAGAATCAACCTCCTGTCCGTCCTGATATGGCTGCAGCTTCTCCATACGGGCCACCGGCCTTACATCCACGCCGGCCTGTTCCGCCGCCGCCTGGCATTTCCTGTAGCTGCTTTGCAGATTGTCATATGCCTCCTGGCAAATGCGCTCTAATTCCCGGTATAGCTTCGCCAGATCACATATATTTCTTCCCAGCCCGGATACCATAAGCATGCCATAGTCTTTATTCACTCCCTGGATCCGGTTCACATCCCTCAATAATCCCTCTGCTGAAATAGGGTAGATCACGGCATTTGTCTCTGCCGTATATTCTGCATTGTGAACACCGCAGTCCAGGTCCAGGATCCCCAGAAAATATCCGGAACCTACTGTCATTTTTATCGTTTCTGTCTGCAGGGACACCTTCCCCTTTACAATCAAAGCAAGAGAGTCTAATACGTCTCCCTTTTCATAGATTACTGTCCCTTTTATAATTTGATTTACACTGTTCCGTTTCAATTCTGTTTTCACTATATGCCTCCTACACAATGCAGACTACTGCTTTTCTCATTATACTAGCACCTCAAAATAACGTCAAGAAATAGTAAAAAATGCCTGAGGCATCCTCAGACATTATCATTTTATATGAAATCCGTGCATCCTGGGTTGAAAATTCCTTTGCAGACGTTACCGATACAGCCTGCTCAATCCCGGCTGCCTTGCGGCACACAGAAGATCTCACTTAGTGCTGCTAGGTTCCCCTCCTGACACGGTTCATGAGTTTCCATTGCGCAAGACCAAGACGTCAACGCCGCTTATATCGGGCAGCTCCACAAACAGAATATCCGAACCAGGACATCACCCCTGCTATAGCGGATTGCAGGTACAGGGCACCGCTAACTCCCCGGCTAGCACGGAAGCTTGGAAACAATGCTAAAAAAACATTGGATGATTATTATATCTTTTCTGCCGCAGCCTTGTCAAGAAATTTATTTTTCTTCCCTGGCCTTTGCCCGCCTCTCCTGCCTCCAGCTTTTTCTCCTTGTTACTTTTACGCAGCCGGCGGAAAAATTCTTTCAGCAGCTCCTGGCACTCCTCCAGCAAGATGTCCCCGGTCACTTCCACCTGATGGTTAAATCTCTCCTCCTGAAGAATATTCAGTATACTCCCGGCGCAGCCTGCGCGGGGATTCATCGCCCCCAGGACTACCCGGGGGATTCTTGCCTGTATGATCGCGCCGGCGCACATGGGACAAGGTTCCAATGTAATATACATCGTACATTCCTCCAGTCTCCAGTCGCCGATCTTTTTACATGCCTGCCGGATCGCTGTGATCTCTGCATGTCCCAGAGACGTCTTTTTATGATTCCTGCAATTGTAACCCCGGGCAATAATTTTATCTTTGTATACGATCACGCAGCCCACCGGAACCTCTCCCAGGTCAAAGGCCTTTCTTGCCTGCCGGAGCGCTTCCTCCATATATCTTTCATCCTCCATGACGTTCCCTCCGCTGCCTGTTAAGGCAGTATTCCGATATTTCCATCTGTTTTCCTTTATGATATAATGAATATGCGCATGTGTCCAGACCAGAAAAACCATGCACGAGATTATCATATAATGAGTAAAATAAACATGCACGTTTATTTTATATCAGGAGAAAGGCAAGACGTATCGTGAGATTAAAACACGCCACCCAACGGCTGGAGCTGCAGGTATTATCTGCAGAGCAGGCGCCTGCCGTATTGGACTTTTACCAGAGGAACCGCTCCTTTCTGGAGCCTTATGAGCCTGCGCGCCAAAAGAATTTTTATACGCTGGATTTCCAACAGAGAAATCTCGTTTATGAATACAATGCTTTTTTAAAGTTCTCTTATCTCCGCTTCTGGCTTTTCCTGAAGGGACAGCCAAGGGAGACGATCGGTTCTGTCTGCTTCAGTAATTTTCTGAAAGGATCGTTCTGCAGCTGCATGCTGGGCTACAAGCTGGACCGGAACTATTGCGGAGAGGGGTTTATGCAGGAGGCCCTTACCTATCTGCTGCCTCTGGTCGCCCAGGAATATCGGTTTCATCGCATAGAAGCGTATGTGATGCCCTCCAACGCCCCCTCCATCCACCTATTGCAGAAACTGCATTTCCAGGAGGAGGGCCTTCTCCGGGAATACGCCTGGATCTATGACCGCTGGCAGGATCATCTTCTTTATTCCCTATTGTTCCCCTCTAACGGATACAGCCAATAGCCGAATGCTCCCTGCTGCTGTTCCTGTTGGGACAGAGGTACGAATTCCCGAAAACCAAAGATACCGGCCTGTTTTTCTTCCTTATCACTGTAGATCCCCGGTACCCCTACGCAATAATGTCCTTTGCTCCGCTCTATAAATATCAGGTGGCGGTAGCAATAATACCCATGCAGCAGAAAATGGTTGCCGGCCAGAGACCATGCGCTAATGGGCAGGCAGCCAATATCCTTCGGCTCCATCCTCACGCATCTGCCGAACCCGGATACAAAGGGATACATTACCGGAAACATACTCAGGATCCGTTTCCCATAATCTCCCGTCCTGGCAGGGCAGGAAGCGCATACGGACTGCGCCTGCAATTCCGGGGCAGGCTCTTTACCGCTCCCCTCTGTCCCTGCATTGTTATTCCCTGTATCCCCTATCCGCTCTCCTATGTCCTCAGGCTGCTGCTCTTCTGCAGCCGCCTGTCTCTCTTTCCTGTCCGGCAGTTCCTGTTCTTTTATCTCTCTGGCCTCCGTTATATCCTCTTTGGCCTCCCCATCCTCTTCAGAGAAAACAGTTTCCTGCCGGATATCCCGCCCGGTCTCCTCCGGGGCCTCTTCTTCTCCCTTTCCTATCCGCAGTGTCCCCGGAAATATCCGGATGTTTTTCCAGGTAGTGGCATAGTATTCCTCCGGCCCATTATATACGATCACCCCGTCTAAATCTGTTATCTGCTGTCCCTTCAGTACCTGCTCCATGCGGCCCTCTGTCCGGCAGCGATATCCCCCGGCCGCCGGCTGAAGCTGTCCTGCGTCCCAGCACTCCATCCCCTTGTCCTTCTGGCGGAAAAAGTATACCGGAGGCACGGACTGGAGAGCCGGCGTACGCAGCTGTAAAGTCATCCTGCAGCTGCCTCCCCTCTGCTCCAATCGGACATAACCGGCGTTTTCTCCCTTTTGCCCGTTTCTATAGCGATATAGATAGGATACCATCCTCTGATACTGACTCATATATTAGCCTCCATTCTGCTTCTGCGCCAAACCGAACTGACAACCTATCCTATCTATATTCCCCACAATGAGAATTAGAACTAAAATTTGGACATTTTTGTATTCCATGGTACAATGAAAGGCATAATAAAATTATAATAATGGAGGTAACTGGAAATGAGTGAAAATTGTTCCCATAATTGTTCCAGCTGCGGAGAAGACTGTAGCAGCCGCACGGCAGAAAGTCTATTGGAAAAGCCCCATGATATGAGCTGTATCCGCCGTGTCATCGGCGTGGTAAGCGGAAAAGGCGGCGTGGGCAAATCCATGGTCTCGTCCATGCTGGCAGCTGCGCTTCAGAGGAAAGGGTATCAGTCTGCCGTCCTGGATGCAGATGTGACAGGTCCTTCTATCCCTAAGGAGTTTGGGATCACAGGCCATGCCATGGGAGATCAGACTGGCATTTATCCCGCTGTCACCCAGACCGGCATTCAGGTCATGTCTGTCAATCTATTGTTGGAGGATGTCACGGATCCAGTCGTATGGCGGGGGCCGGTGATCGCCAACACAGTGCGTCAGTTCTGGTCTGACGTCATCTGGACAGATGTGGATTATATGATCGTGGATATGCCTCCCGGAACCGGCGATGTGGCGCTGACCGTATTTCAGTCCATCCCTGTAGACGGCATTGTGATCGTCACCTCTCCTCAGGAATTGGTGTCTATGATCGTGGAAAAAGCGGTAAAAATGGCAAAGATGATGAATATCCCCCTGATCGGCATCATCGAAAATATGAGTTATGTAGAATGTCCTGACTGTGGAAAGAAAATAGAAGTCTTTGGCAAAAGCCATGTGGAAAAGGCGGCTGCGCAATACGGCCTGCCAATCCTGGGCAGACTTCCTATGACTCCCAGCTTTGCCGCTGCCAGCGACTCAGGAGAAGTAGAACAGCTTCAGGGCGACTGGCTGGATCCGGCCATAGAAGCCATCGAGAAAATGACTAAAGCATGACGTCCGCGGCCAGGCTCTTATGGCTGTTTCTTTGCGGCCTGAACAGCATAACGGGCTATGGCCATGGCATCTTCCCGGG
>CANPZE010000058.1 GCA_947589315.1 uncultured Lachnospiraceae bacterium
ATATTGACAAAAAATTACCGCTAACCACAAGGGTTTGCGGGTGATTTCGTCTATATTAAACTTCGGAACTCAGGGGCCTGACAAGTGCCGTTCGGGAAATCGAAACCAGAAGAAATAAAAAGATAATAAAATACATTTTGATGCGGAAGCGAGACACTTTGCAGGATACCCTCCTCTGTATAATGAAAGCAAGAATCAGGTAGTAGCTTTATCGGTAATTAACAGCGGGTGTTGGAAATTAGCTGTAGAGATATCGGATGCGTAAGAGATTCAGATTGAAAATGAATGAGAAGGCATTGCGGATAGAGGAGAAGAAAAGGAAGGGGAGACCAATTATGAAGGAGAGGAATAAGATGAGACTCACGGACATGGAACTAGGTCATTCGGATATCGCCGTGAAAACCGCGGAGAAGCGCTTCGGTTGGAAGAAGCTGGCGAGACGCGTTGCCGCCGGTCTCCTTGCCATGAGTATGATCGCGACGACCGCGTTGGCAAATGTGGGTGTGACGGCGCGGGCGGAAACCGGAGATCCGGGACTTAGACAGAATGAAGTGCAGGAGAAGGACTCTCAGCCTGTTCGTGAAGCCGATGGTGCGACATGGAATGATTATAAAGATGTTTTGGGTATGGAAAACTCCACTGAGAACGCCGGCCGTGTGTGGACAGACAAATCTGTTTTTTCAGACGCTGTAGAGTCGGGAGAAAATACGTATATACCTGATGATAATGAGTTCATCGAGGTGTTTTCAGCCATGGGCTCTTCTCAGGGATACGCGGGGCAGATTCCATCGAAGATGGTTATCGTGATCGATAATTCTGGGTCGATGTACAATACAGCTAATATTTCTGATTCAAGAATTTACAAAACTGTGCAGTCAGTAAACCAGTCAATTCACACACTGATGAAGGCAGGGGATTATAATCAGGTAGCGGTGGTTTTGTTTGGCGATGGGGAGAATACTGGAAATAATGTAGATGAAAAATCAAATGATGGTACGACAAAATACTTTAAAGGGTCTAATACCGCGACTGTTATCATCCCTATGGGTCACTATCCGACGTCAGAAACAGATATACCTTATGAATATTTGAAAGCCGGATTTGCCACTGGAGAAAAAAATACAGCAACAGGAAAAACACCTTTGAAAACACGGAAATCAAGTTCGGGTTATGTTTTTGTTAATCATAATATTTTGAAGGATAGAACCGACTGTGATTATACCGCATACGTTAACGGGACAACGAATATTCAGGCAGGGATTTATAAAGGCATGGAGCAATTGTTAGGTGGTGATGCCGAAGCAGATGTAAACGGGATTAAAGTCAAGTATAATCCGTCCATGATCGTTCTTACCGATGGTGTGGCGACAGACTGTCTGACGGGCAATCCGCTTAATCTTACGTCAAGCGCTGAATCTATGGGATTTGTTAATGACTTCAGTGATAAGACGGATTCTTTTACGGGTTTAGATAGTGAGAACAATTGCACTTGGGATCAGTTTATTGAAGAGACAGGTAGTTCAACAGGTAAGACATGGAAGGTGATTGGAGGAAAGGATTATGATTCTACTACAAAGCTGCCTACGAATCAAGAGAATATAAGTAAACTAAAGCAATTGAGTGATGACTACAGAACCACAGAAGCATATTTGCTGCTTTCTACATTGGTTACAGCTGGGTCTATGAAAGCTCAAGTTAACCAGAAATATGGCGCTCAAAGACAATGCCATATTTACACGGTTTCTTTGGATATGGATGATGTGACAGATTCAGATTATGGCGAAAAAAATATAAAAGAGCGTGGTATGGCGCATGCCCCCATGATGAATCCGAAATTATGTTTTGATGAAGACTGGATGGATAAGCAGTTTGAGGGCAAATATAATTCTGGATGGATTGGAGAGCAGACAAGACTGGGAATATTGGATGCGATCCATATCTGGGAAGGAAATATTGAAGGAATGATTACAAACAATATTATAACCAGTAACGAAGGAAAGAAAATCATTAATTATCGCTCTATTTTAAGCGGTACGCAGGTTGATAAAAGTTTAATTGATGGAAATATAGATGAAAAACAAAATATGTTGCCTTTCAATCATGGCAGCTTCTTCCGAGTATCTGAGGCTAAGCCTGTGGATATAACAGACCTTATCGGGTTGGGGAAGAAGGTTACATATGACCTTAATTATGCGGATCAGGCGTTTTATGCCAGCTCCGCCAATGGTGCGACGACTCAGTTGGCGGAGACATTTAAATCGATCGTTAATACTGAAGTCAATGCTGCGTTCAATCCCATTGGTCCGGTGAACAGCGGACAGTCGACGGGTGATAAGACAGAGACGGAAAAGCAGGCAGGTTATCTGACATATACGGATCCGATCGGAACATATATGGAGGTGGGAGACATTAAAGAGATCCAGCTGCAGGTGCTGGGAGAAAATGATGAGTACGTTTTAAATCACTACTATTTGACAAAACCAGAAATACAGGAAGTTCGGGATGAGAGTGGCGCGCTTGTGAGTTCCACTGCTACATATAAGATTGGAGGTACTGATTCTTCGGCGTCCTATACAGAAGCATTAAATCAGACAGTGGTGAATCCGGGTTACGATATTGCCAGAAAAAATCCGGATGGGACTCCCAAGGAACCGGAGGAGATCCGGCCTGAGGATAAAGTCACCTTTAACTTGAATGAAATTACTGTCAAGGTAGAGACAGTGTATGGGCCGTCAGTCGCAGGGGCGACAGATAAAATTCCACATCAGACGTTGGTTGTGGAGATCCCCGGTAACGCACTGCCTGTTATGGTTGCTAAGATTAATAATGTGGATCCTGAAAATGCGAAATACGAAACAAATGTGGAAGATGTAAAGCCTCTGAAGGTTATCTATTCTCTGAAGATGATCGACAGTGTTTTGACACCGGATGGAAGCGTTGATGTTGGCAAGATTTCGGATGAGTATATTAATACCAATTCAGAGAATGGGGATATTAAGTTTTATACGAATCAATATAGCAATACAGAAAGCGGGGCTGGCGAGAAACCTGGCGAGGCGAAGACAGAATTTGAGCCCAATGAATATAATGGATACTATTATCATCAGAAGGATCCCAGCGATCCAACAAAGGAAAAGGTTACTGTTTTTGAGAATAAAGATGGCATGGCTAGAGACTTGTCAAATAGCGATAATACGTATCCAGAGGATCCGCATACTGATTGGAGTATAAAAGAAAATAACGATGAGAATCATACAAAAAAGGAGGATAACAGAACTAAGACAGCGAACAAGTATAATGATCCTTATAGTCCCAGCGACAAGAAAGTCGGAGCGCATCTGGGCAACAATGGCTGCCTGAGCGTGAAGCCGGCAGAGCTGCTTCTGACGAAAGATGTTTCGAATGAACAGAATAGCGGAAAAGAATTTAAGTTCCTGCTGAGACTGGAGAAAACAGACACCGCCGGTAAGATAGTAAATTATATGACTGACTTGAAGGCGCAGAAGGGTGCTTATGTCGGTGAAGAAGGGAGCAAGACATTTACTCCGAGCGGAGATATGGAGACGATTTCTTATTCCACAGTCGCTAGCTTTAAACGACCGGAGGATAATCCCAGCAGCAGCTCAGGTTATTACATTACCTTAAATGCTGGGGAAGGACTTAAATTTACGAAACTGCCGTCTGGATACACCTGCACGGTGGTAGAAATTCTTGATAACGGCGAGAGCGGGACGGTTTATAAGGTAGAGAGCATAGATGTAACTGGCGGCGCAGGAGAAGAGAAGACGGTTAGCGATTCGCAAAGCGCTGACGGCGTACTGCTGAGCGGCAGTGAAAACATACTGGAGATCCACTACACGAACAAGAAATACTATAAGGACTCCCTTACCGGCACAAAGAAAATAACAGTGTTGGGTGAGAACGGCACGGAAACGGAGGTATCTGACGACAGAATTCCGAGTGTGTTCCGATTTAGGATTGTACCGGGTGAGAATCCCAAACCGGATCCGGTTATAAACACCGCCGATAATGCGAACGCTGAGGATAATTATAAGATTGTTACGAACGATCATAACAATATCACATTCTATAAGGATGCCGAATTCGAATGGGGACAGACGTATACCTATACTATTTATGAGGTAGATGATCTGAATATCGGTTATGAGGTGGATCGGACGAAGTACGAAGTTAAGATCGATCTGACTGGCACGGAACAGGATAAACCAATAATAACGGTGACGAAGTTACCCGATAGCTCAGATACAGAGGATTCCGGAGATAGTAGTGGAGATGCGCAAATTATATTTAAGAACAGAAAGATCCCCGGAGCCGATGTAACGATATACGGATTGAAGCGGTTGGTTAGCGTTGATAAAGACGGCAAGCCCATAGTTGATGAGTGGTTTGAACCCGGAGCATTTGAGTTCGAGATCACAGGCGTATCATTTGATAAAATCTCGGTTGCGTCGCCTGCTGGGGCCTCGTTCAATTACACCAGTCTGGAGCTCAGTCAGGGAAATAGTTCTTCACCTGAGGTTTATAGCTTAGCCACCGATAACAATGCCACAGAAGTACGCAGTGTCCGCCTGGCGACTCCCGGCAATGCGTTTGACGGAACGGTGGACGGCATTCCGGAAGCTGGCGGTAACGGTACAGACGGGACAACGCTTGTGTCTGGTTTCGACGAAGCAGAAAGCTATGGTCAGGAAGAACTCGTCAAAGGCTATACGGCGGAAGAAATCCGTGCACTTGTAAAGTTGGCGACGAATGACGTGGTTACGAATGATACTTGGCCGACAAACAGCGCAGATGGCGTTCCGCTGCCGAATCCGGCGATAGTAGGAAATGATCACAGAGGCTACTTCGCATTTGGCAACATTACCTTCGAGGATCCGGGTATTTACAAATATGCGATCCGTGAAGTGAAACCAGCGGAAAAGCCTAGCGAGCGGCTTACATATGACAATGAGATCTATACGGTAGTGGTGGTTGTCGAGAAGATGCTGACATCTGAGGATGGAGCGGAAGGAAGCGAAGACGGTCCCGAAGCGGAAGGAACGCCTGAGCTGAAAGTCACACAGGTAGTGATCAAAAACAGCGCGGGCGAAGATGTGGGAACCTATTTCACTGGAGTAGGGACGATCACCCTGTACCGTGGCACTGAGGCCTCATTTACAAATACGATCTGGAAGCCCAGGGTCAGCGTGAGTGTCGAGAAGAAATGGGCCGGTGACTATGATAATGAGCTCAAGACTCGCCCTGAAGATGTGCATGTGAATCTTTTGCGTGCTGCTAATGACACCAATGCCTATACTCTGTACGACAATGTGACTCTGAATGAGGCTAATCATTGGACGTATGTATGGAAAGATCTTGATCAATATGTGGGATATACAGATGATATATATGATTATAAGGTTGAGGAAGGAGTGAATGTTCCGGGATATGAGGCGACGGTTGAGAGTGCCAGCGATATGCCCGGCGAAGACGGCACTATATATAATTTCGCGTATACGATCACCAATACCTACACAGAGGGGAGGATTCCTAAGATAAAGATCCAGATCAATAAAGAATGGCTGGATCATGGTGGTCAGGATTCAGAGAGAAAGCTGATAATTGAGCTTACGCAATGGAAGAATGAAACAGATGAAAAACCTAATGCTAGCTGGAATTATACGTTTGATAAGGGGTACGGCAATTACTCGGCTGACCAATGGATTATTAATTGTTGGAGCAACACTGAGGATGTTGAAAAAGGCGGTGCCAAAGATTTTGAGTTTGATAAGTATTGGCTAGATGACTCTGGTGAGAAGCATGAGTACATTTACAAGGCTGTGGAGACTGTTTCTGGTCCTTATACTCAGAAAGAGACAGGAAAGATCGAACCTAAGTATCAGGCAAGCTCAGATAGCATGGAGGTGTACAGTTTCCGTTTCGTCAATAGTTATGATCCGCAGGTGAACATCACTGTTAAGAAACTTTGGAATGGGGATGAAGGTCTTGAAGGCCAGGTAAGACCCGGCAGTATAGAGGTTCAGTTGTATCGAACGGTTGGCGGATCGTCCCGGGAGAATGTTGGAGAGCCGGTAGAACTAAAGGCTGAAGAAGAATGGGCGAAGACGTGGGAGAATCTTCCGGAATACCCGGAAAACAACTCCAAAACGCGCTATACCTACGGTGTAGAGGAAGTTAATGTACCGGAATGGTATACCGCAAAGTATATCACCTCTGCTATCGGCGATCACCAAACTGGCGAAAACGACCAGTACGCATTTGAGATCACGAATGTCTACCAACCGGAGTACGTAAGCCTTACTGTGAATAAGGTCTGGGCGAACGACGAGGGATGGGAAGACTTGAGGCCTGAAGAGATTAAAGTGACTCTGTTCCAAAACGGAGAGGAATTCACTGGCGAAACGACACCCTCCGGAAGCGGAGAAGTGCCTGCGAGCAGTATTCAGACCCTGACAAAGAATTCCGATGGCAACTGGAATTCCGTGACATGGCAGAACCTGCCCAAGTGGAAATACAACAATGATGGCGGGGTAGTTACCAGAGAACTTTATAACTACACCGTTAAAGAGGAGCTGGGTGATGATTCTTACTATGATGCCGCTATCGGTGAGATTGAGTGGGAGGGTAACAACGGTACAATTACCATCACAAACACGTTGCGCACTGCGATGATTCGGGTCGCTAAGTGGATCGACAACCATAATGATGCAGATGATTTGATGGATGATGAATTCATCATTGAAGTTGAAGGCGATAATGTTGATTTCTATACGGGCCTGAGACTGCAACACGCGGCGGAAGATAAAGATGCAATGGAGTTGTTTGAATCAAAATACAGTGGGTATCTGAAGGTGCCTGTGCATGCCACAGGGAATACAGAGCTGTACATCCGGGAGATAGCCGTTCCCAAGGAGTATGAGACGGATAAAGTATATTACACTTACGCGACAGGTACTAATCCGAACGTAAGGGAAAACGGAGTTATTCTGGACGGAATCGAACTGGAGTCAGATGAAGACGGATACAAAATAGTGATCTCCGCCGACGAAATAAAACGGAATAGCGAGACAGGTGAATTGAGTATCCCTGAGAAAGTTGTAGTAGTCCACAACAAGTTCGAGCATGACTGGTATTTCCACAGTGACAGTAGCGTGGACAACGACTTTGATCCGGCGGCAAACGGGCCAGATGCTGATGGATACACAAGCCATTTACCGAACGGCAACGCCGATGACAACCCCGTTCCGACGATGACAGCGGCCATTCCGCCGGCGTCAGAGGATGACCGGAGAGTAAAGATCAGCGCACTCGATACCGATGAACGGTTAGTCTAGAAAAGGAGGGATTGCAGTGAACAAATGGTTAAATCAGATTAAAGTGAAGGCAATTCTTCCGGCAGCCGCCCTGATCGCGGCGGCTGCCATCGGGACGACATTTGCCTGGCAGCAGTGGGATCTGAGCGTACAGAACCGGCTGAAAGCCCATACCACCGTGGTGGAAGTGGAAGAGGATTTCAACCCTGGTGCAGGGATCAAGAGGGCGCAGTTCAGAAATACCGGCAATTCCTCCGTGTTCATTCGGGTATCTTACACGGACTACTGGGAGATGGATGACGAGGATGGGAAGAATTACATTCTTTCCGGAACAGATGCGGATAATAAACACTACGCGGTTCCGAATCTGCTGGGGATCGGCGCGAATGACCTTTGGACAGATGGAGGCGACGGCTGGTATTACTACAACAGGGTGTTGGAAGCCGGAAAGAGTACGGGGCTGTTTGCGGATGGAGTCCGTTTCGCACCGAAGAAATCCGGAGAAGACCCGCAGAAGAATCCGCCTGAACTGAGTAGTTCTCTTAGCGATAAATTAGCGCCGACGCGCCCGAATAACTACAAGATGTCCTACTACCACCTGTTTTTCAAGGTAGAGGCAGTCCAGTGCAGCGACGGTTCGAACACGCTGAACTCTGATCAGGTCAATAAACACGCCACTGCCCAGGTTTTCGGCAAATCAGCGACAGTCACCGGTGAGACAGATAGCGACGGAAAACCCATAGTGGAATGGATCGATGCGGTATATTTGCCGTCAGAAGCTTCAGAAACACCGGGACCGGCTGGCACGTAAAGGAGGCGTAAGGGATGAAGAAGATGAATGCCAAGACAAAACTCGTCCTGCTCGTAAGCAGCCTGCTCCTGATCGTTGCGGTGGGCGCGACAGCGGCCTTCTACAGTACCAACGATAATTTCCGCAACACGTTCCGGGTGAAATCTCCCGGCGTGGCTCTCTACGAGCTTTACGACCCAACCGATCGGTGGACACCGGAGGAGGAGAAGAAGAAAGAGGTAATGTTCCAGAACACCGGCGAGCAGGATATGCTGCTGCGGTTCAAGATCGAGGCTGAGTGGGACATAGATTCATGGCCAGATAAAACAGTTCCGGAAGATGCGAAAAAAGCGAAAGATGTCGTCACCTACTACTGGAATATCGGCGATGACAATCAAGTGGGAAATGATAAACCGGATCGTCTGCCAGGAAGTTCCGCAGGTAGCATGGATCACCCCGTAGATTTCGTGAAGATTGGCGATTACTATTACTACACGAAGATATTGGAGGCAGGAGAACCTACGCAGATGATTCTGGAATCAGTGGGCTTCACACCGTACCTGTCCAATGACTCTCACGAAATCGATTACTCCGGTAAGCAGATCAACATCAGCCTGAAAGGGGAGACCGTCCTGGCAGTGGAAGCGGCAGCTAACGATACGTGGGGAGCCGACGGAGTCGTCTGCGAGATAGTGCCGAAAAAAGATAGAGAGCCTAATGACACGGAAGTAAAGTGGATGGAGAAAGAAGCGACGGATGGTGAACAGCACTGAACGGCGGAAACCTTAAGTGAGTAATTGTTATAACAATATAAAAATGAAAGAAAGGTGGAGGAACATGAAGAAGAGAGGAATAGTTGCAGTTGCTGGCCTGGCGGCCATCGCCCTGGTGGGAGGAACATTTGCGTACTTTACCCAGACCACCACGATCGACAACCCATTCAATACGGCTACTTACAAGACGACGGTGACAGAGCAATTCAATCCGTCTGACGGCGACAAGTGGGAGCCCGGCGCGGAGGTGAACAAGGATCTTTATGTCAGCAACAGCGGCGACCGTGACGTAGTAGTCAGGGTGAAGTTTGAGGAGGAGTGGAGCCGGAAGATGGCGGCGCAGGTTGCTCCAGGCGTTGATCCGGATAAGTATACTATGTCAGAGGTAATTAAGTCTAACAACGCTGAAGTGACAGTTCCGAAGCAGGGCGAGGAGCCGACGTATCAGGAGAACCCGGACGACGGTCTTATTGAAAACGATGGAACCGTCGTGGAGAAGTTCTTCGCGGAAGGCTCCGTAGGCGGAACCTGGAGCGATCGTCAGCCGGATGGATATTACTACTTCTTGGCGAAGCTGGCTCCGGCCGAATCGACAGGCAAGCTGCTTGACAAAGTGAAGCTTGCGGCCGACGCCGATATGGGTAAGTTCTGGACTCATGTTTATTATAAGATCGGTGCGAAGGATGAGGATCCCAACTTTAACCTGACGGATGGATTGTGGAAAGAGTATCTTAAAGATAACATCTGGCCGAAGGAAGGCAAGATTTCCGAGATTACTGCCCTTAGTCTGGAAGACCTTAAGGGTCAGGAAGGTTTTGATGCTGATACGATTACAGAAAAGTACCTTCTTGACAGCAAGCAGAGCATTTACACGGCGATGGATGTGGCGGCCGATAAGGATGCCCTCGGATACAGCAGTGCGGACTATGTTCTGAGCATCACTGTAGACACGGTGCAGGCGACGGATCAGGCTGTCATAGCTACATTTGGAGAACCGGGATCCGGTTATTCGAAAGATATTTTTGATGGATGGGATCTTGATAAAGAGGCGCTTGAGTAAAGGATAGGAATCGGCGAAGAGGCATCGGTCGTTTATAGAAATTCCCAAAATAAAAAGGAGAGAGAAAGCTATGAAGATGAATTTTAAGGTAATGGCGCTGGCGGGCGTGGCCGCAGCAGTAGCGATCGGCGGCACATTTGCATACTACACAGCGACGAATACGTTTAAGAATGAATTCAATACTGAGAACTTCGGTACATCTTCGGTCGAGATCTTCAATCCCGGCGACGGCGACAACTGGGAGCCCGGCGTGAACGTGAAAAAAGCTGTCTACGGACAAAATACCGGCGAGGGAGATGTGTATGTCCGTGTGTTTTTTGATGAGGAGTGGACCAGAGATGGCGTAGTGCTCACAAGCCTGAATTCTAAAGATACGCAGTTCAGGGCTTCTGTGGAATCTGTGCAGGAGAATAATGAAGATGGCGATATTGGAATGATGGGAAAGGAGTCAGTTGTACTTAAGGATTTAACGTATACACATGAACCGGTGAAAGCTGACAGCGCGGAGGCAGGTCAGTGGTATCTGGGTAATGATGGATGGTTCTATTATACGGCTGTCCTTAAGCAGGGCGATGTGACCAATACGCTTCTGGATAGCGTAACTTTGGCCAGCAACACGGATATGGGTAAGTATGCGGATTTTGCCAAGTTCAGAAAGATTCCGAAGGCGGCAGAGGGTACAACGGATCAGGAGTTATTAAAGAAGTATAAGCCTGAGCTTAAGTTTGTAAACGGCGAACTCGAAGCCGTTCCGGAAAATAGTTTTCAAACAAGTCAGGGTGATCAGAGCTTTGAGGCTTCAGTAACTGAGTGGTTTGATATGGATGTGGATAGTGACGGATATTATTTTATCCCGACAAATGATGATCAGAATCCTGTAAATATTAAAAACAACAGAGCAGTAATTGCTTATAACAAAGACACAGAGACTTTCTTCAGTTATGAGGAGCACAAGATGGATCCGGATCATAAGGGATATGCGGACGCCGACTATAACCTGAAGATCAGGATCGAGTACATTCAGGCTGACAAGGACCACGCGGCTGTTGATGCGCAGGCGGGCGAAAACGCCTGGGAGTGGTATCCTGGCAAGGAGACCGAGGATGAGGCTACGCCGTAATCCTATAACATACCTTAATGAAAGAATGCTGAACCGGCGGATCCGGCCGCCCTTAGGGAGGCCGGTTCCCGCCGGAAATGACACAGTTAGGAAATTACGCGCATGAAACTATTGAAACTGATTATGAATCTTCTGACCGGCGTCGTGTACCTGTGTATCTTTGGGTACCTGGCTATCGCAGCGCCGTTATTATTGGGACACCATCCGGTCGTTGTCCTCAGCGGAAGTATGGAACCTACATACCATGTAGGCAGCGTTATCTATTATAAGGCGGCTTCCTTTGCCGAGATCAATGTGGGGGATCCGATCACATTTAGGAGCAGCGAGGACGGGGCCATGGTGACCCACCGTGTGGTGGAGAAGGATGATGCGGAGCAGGCGTTCGGAACCGAGGGCGACGCCAACGGGGGCCCTGATCCGGGTATGGTGCCTTATGCGAACGTGGTGGGTAAGGCAAGCTCCTTCTGCATCCCTTATGCGGGATATTTCGTCAGCATGGGGCGTCAGCCGGCGTTCATTATCATGATCGTCGGTGTGATTGTCGCCGGAATTATTTTCGATAAGCTGTATGAGGCGGCGGAGAAGGAGAAGGTCGTTTCCGGCGCAGTGGACGGGCAGGAGAAGACCGATACGGATGGAACCGGCTGAATCTGAAGCATGAAGTAACCTGTAGACCATATTGACACAGGGAGAGCTAGGATATGAGAAAGAGAAAATTAATTATCGCAGGAATGGCGGCGCTGGTTGCCGTGTCGATGATCGGAGGGACCTGGGCGGTATGGTCGCAGCGCTTGATTACCAAAAATGAATACATGACTGCAAAGTACAGCACATTCCTGCGCGAGAAATTCGAATCGCCTGACGAGTGGCTCCCCGGTGAGGAGGAGCAGAAGGCAGTCTGGGTAGAGAACAAGAGCACGATCCCGATTATTGCGAAGATCACGATGACCCAGAACTGGGAGCGGGTGGCGGACGTAACGGCGACCCGCGTAAAACAGGAGACGACAGACGGCCATATCGAGGTCGATGAGGAAGTGGTGGCGAAGGCGGGCCAGGAAATGGGGGATACCTTCCTGGCAGACGAGGCCGCGGACTCCTATCAGTACGCGGCTATATGGAACCTGAACACAACGCCCGGTGAGGAAGTCATGGTTCTGTCGTCGAAAAGGGCGGCGGATCTGGGACTGCGGATGCCAGGGATCACGGAAGTTTCCTCGATAGAGGAGGCGGCCGGGCACTGGCTGATGCTCGATGAGTCGCCGGACCAGCTGGGCAGATATACATTTTACTTCGTGGGCGAGGTGCCTGCGGGAGAACGTACCCCGGACCTGCTGAAGAGTGTGACGATGAATCCGCTTCTGAAGGCGACGGTGACGGGAACGAGGGTTTATTATGAAAAGCTGGAGGACGGATCCTACCGCAAGGTAACGGAAGATACGATCCAGCGTTATACCGACGTACCCGGAGGCTACGACAATTGCCGCTACACACTGTCAGTGACGATGGACACGGTGCAGGCGACGCCGGCAGGACTCAGAAACAGCATGGCATTTAAGGATGAGGTCGGGGAGTTCCTGTCCGGCTATATCAAAGGACTTGGCTATGACGGTTCCGATACGCCTGGACTGAAGGTGATGACGATCCGCAGTGAGGGCGACCGTCTGACCTACACGCCGACCCGTCTGGTGGACGGAGTGAATCAGCCGGATGAGGGCAACTGGTTCATGAGTTTCACGAATATGGTGCCGGGCGAGAGCTATACGGATACCTTAAAGATTGAGAATACGACGTCCGACGGATATACGGTATACATGCGGATCGTGCCGAAAGCAGATGAAGCGCTCGGAACGGACGCAGAAACCATAGCACTTAAGAGGGAGCTTCTTGAGCGGATATTCATGGAAGTGTACTATCTGGATGAGGCCAGCGCGAAGCGTTTGGAGCAGCAGGCGATGGCGAAAGCGCAGGGCGGGCTGCTGAGTCCGATCGTGGCATGGGCTGCAGAAGGCGACGAGCCGATCCAAATGCGGGGAACGCTTCTGTACCGCGGAACGTCGACGGGCGTCTATAATGACACCGATGCGGTGCGGGATGAGCTGCGAAACCTAATCCCGCTGGGATATTTCGGCGGACATGACGAGGGGACGATTTACGTGCGTCTGACGCTGGATCCGACGATCTGTCTTGAGAGCGAACAGGTGGGCGAGTACCCGAGCGAGCCGGCGTACAAGTACGCAGATCTGCTGACGAAGGTAGACTGGGAATTCCTGATCCAGTGGGACGACGAGCCCGAGGAAACGACGAGCCCGACAGAGCCGACGAATCCGACGGAACCGACGAGCCCGACGAATCCTACGAGCCCGACGGAGCCGACGAGCTCAACGGAACCGACGAGCCCAACGAATCCCACGAATCCTACCAGTCCCGTGACTCCAACGAGTCCGGCGAATCCGCCGTCGTTAGTGAATATTCCGCCTGAGGATGTGCCATTGACCCAGTTTGATATTCCGGACGGAGACGTGCCGCTGGCAGAGTTTATTCCGGATGGAGATGTGCCGTTGGCGTTCCTGGCACCTGCAACGGGTGATGAGAGACCGGTGGTTCCGATGATGGTGACAGTGCTGGCAATGTTTGGTCTGGTATGCGTCCTCGGATATCTGGCTTTTGGAGAAAAGGAAAAACAGGATAGCTGAGAGCACAATTAACAGCGGCTGTATTGGCTATTTGACATTTTCCAATACAGCCGTTTTTCGTTTAATTTTAAGCGCCAGATATATTCGAAAATGGTACAGAACAAGCCGATTTTCAAGCACTGTTTACTAAAGAGGTGCCTTATCCTGGAGCTCGGCCAGGTGGCGGATCTGCGTCAGGGCGTATTCCTGAAACTCCGGACGCAGAGACTGGAAAATGGAAATGGCCTCGTCCAGCTTCTGGCTTGCTCTGGGCGAATTGTCGAACATCGGCCCTTCGCCGGTCCGTAGCCATTCTTCTCGTATATTATATACTTCACAGATGTGCTTAAGAAGCAGATCCCTCGGAGGAACTCGTCCGTATTCGATATTGCTGATGACATCGCGGCTTACGCCGAGCCGTTCGCCGAATTCCCTCTGCGACAGATGAAGGGTCTTTCTTGCTTCTTTGAGTCGATTAAGCAATGGTGACTATCTCCTTTTCTTTGCGATACGCTTATCATACAACACAGAAACGGCGTTGTCAACACATGTCAGCCAGGGGGGAGTGTTGACAAGCAGTATATCCTATGATAAAATGTGTTATGCACCCTTGAAAGGACTGGTGATGAGTAAATGACACAGTTAGGGCAGCATTCGAAAAATTTAAAGGAATTCAATTCTCTGTTTTTATCTCTTGACGCACAGGCGCAGGATCAGGCGCTGCTGATGCTGCGGACGCTGGAATTCGCCCAGTCTGCGCCGCTATCCGGTACGGATGTCAAAGCCGTGAAGGGGGAGTAGCAGACAGGCATGCAGGGTACGGTTGTCTGATGGAGGAAAGGATGAAGAAGATGGACGAAAGATCCTGGACAGTCCTGCCGGAGCATGAACAGGACGAAGAGAAGCAGAGCGGGGAGCAGGGGACATTTCTGGTGAGGATCCTGTGCCGGCAGAATCACAGCTGGCAGGGAGAGATCGTCCGGGCGGAGACGAATGAGCATGTGTATTTCCGCAGCGCTCTGGAGCTGATCCGGCTGATTGACAGCGCAGTGCCCGGAGAAGACGGCGGCCCGGAAGAACCCGGTCAGGAAGGTAACGATTAATTTAAAAAAAGCTCTTGCATTTACCAATAAAGTATGGTATACTCACAAGGCTGTGGCATGATAGCGATGAAGCGAGAGGTTGCTGCCCGTCGCGAGGCGAGGCAGGTTTTCCGTGGAGCGAATGTCAAGTTGCGAAAACTGGCGACAAGTCA
>CANPZE010000059.1 GCA_947589315.1 uncultured Lachnospiraceae bacterium
CTAACAGCCCGGTCCCTCCCACCAGCAGGAGGGAACAGAAAAGCTGTATCCCTGCCCTCGGCAGGGCATTGACCGTTTCCATCCCCCACAGCAGCAGCAGCCCTAAAAATAGCGTAAAGAGAACATTTTGCTTTTCCCAGGACCAGCCATTGCAAAAGGCCAGATCAAAGGGAAGCTCTGACAGCAGCGCAAAAATCCCGATCCGCAGCAGATATCTGCCAATGCTCCGGGTATACTGCAGCCCTTCTGTCAGCATAAAACAGAATAAGGGAAACGCCAGCCTTCCTGTCATCCGCAGCAGGGCATATAGTTCCGGATACTGCTGGCGGCTGACCAGGAGGCATCCCACGTGATCCAGCAGCATTGTCAGCAGGGCGATCCACTGCAGAGAATATCTGGAATAATATTTGCCGGAATGATATTCCATATCTTTTCACCTCACCAACCTTATCCTGCCTTTGATCCCGGATGCCCAAATTCCCAAAAACAAAAAGCGCTAAAAACGATCCATACGCTTCTAACGCTCTCTTCGGGTTGGGCTGTTAAATTTTAACAGAGCAGTCTGTAGGGGAATCGAACCCCTGTTTTCGCCGTGAGAGGGCGACGTCTTAGCCGCTTGACCAACAGACCTTATTGACTACTGTCTTACTGCGTCAACATTTGATACTATACACTACTTTTGGGTAAAATGCAAGCATTTTTTTGAAATTCCTGAAAATACTACAGGGGAAAGGCTGCCTTTCAAAGGCAGCCCCATAAAAACCATTCTTATTTTACCACTTCTTTTACCTTAGCCGCTTTACCAACTCTGTCACGGAGATAGAATAACTTAGCACGGCGTACCTTACCCTTACGCACTACTTCGATCTTCTCAATGATAGGAGAATGCAAAGGCCAGGTCTTCTCTACGCCTACGCCGTTGGAGAATTTGCGGACTGTAAAAGTCTCTCTTGCTCCTCCGTTCTGCTTCTTCAGAACAGTCCCTTCATATACCTGGATACGCTCTCTGTTGCCCTCGATAACCTTGGCATATACCTTAACCGTATCGCCTACCCGGAAATCAGCAACCTCTTTCAACTGTTCCTCTTCAATTGCCTTAATAATATCGTTCATCGTGTGACCTCCTTCTTCATTTTGACGTTCTTAATACTTATGTGCTTTCTGCAACCGTAACAGAGGAACATCTCTATTCACAACATTCTTTACTTTACCACAGAAAATAATATAGCGCAAGTATTTTTTCTCCCCTCTTTAATCTGCCTGAAACAGGTCCAGTAATTCCTCCCGGCTTAAGCGGTTGACAAAGATCTCTCCTGACTCGATAACACTGTCCGACAATTGCTGTTTTCTCTTTTTTAATTCCTCAATCTTCTCCTCAATGGAATCTTTCATGATCATTTTGATAACCTGCACCTTTTTCTTCTGGCCGATCCGGTATGCCCGGTCTGTGGCCTGCTCTTCCACAGCCGGATTCCACCAGGGGTCAAAGTGGATCACGGTGTCTGCCCCAGTCAGGTTCAGTCCGGTGCCTCCCGCTTTCAGGGAAATTAAAAACACCCGTACCGCGCCCTGGTTAAACCTGCGCACATACTCCCTCCGTTCCGCCGGCTTCGTGGCGCCGGAAAGATAAAAGTAAGGGATCTCCTCCTTTTCCAGCTCCTGCGCAATAATGGAGAGCATGGATGTAAACTGGGAGAAGATAATAACGCTGTGGGACTGCAGGATATCGGGAAGCTCCTCCATCAACAGATCCAGCTTGCCGCTTCCTCCCTGATAGTTTTCTACAAATGTAGCAGGATGGCAGCAGATCTGCCGAAGCCTTGTTAATGCCGCCAACACCTGGATCCTTCCCTGCCCGGTCTGTAAATCCTCGTTTTCTTTTAGCTCTGCCTGTATTCTGGATAGATAGGAGAGGTAAATCTTCTTTTGCTTAGCCGTCATTTCTGCGATCCGCTTTGTCTCAATCTTGTCCGGCAGCTCCTCCAGCACATCCTTTTTCATGCGCCGCAGGATAAAGGGCTGGATCCTCTGTTTCAGCTCCTTCCGCTTTCTCTCGTCCTTGTCCCGCATGATAGGTTTCTCATACTGCTCTGCAAAGCGGGAATATCTCTGCAGGAAACCTGGCATAACAAAATCAAATACCGACCACAGCTCTGATAATCCGTTCTCTATGGGGGTTCCCGTCAAGGCAAACCGGTGCGCGGCGCATATCCCCTTTACCGCCCTTGCGCCCAGAGAGGCAGGATTCTTAATAAATTGCGCCTCGTCCAGGAACATAGCGTCATATTCCACCTTCTGATAGAGCTGGATATCTCTGCGGATCAGGGAATAGGTAGTGATCCAGACATCATAGCTGTCTCTGTCTCCGATCAGCTGCTCCCGCTCCCAGGGATTCCCCTGGATCACACAGGTGCGGACTGAGGGGGCAAACCGCTCAAATTCTTCCTGCCAGTTGTAAGCCAGGGAAGTGGGGCACACGATCAGCGTTTTCTTTCCCGGCTCCGAACAGATATATACAATGGACTGCAGTGTCTTTCCCAGCCCCATATCATCTGCCAGGATCCCACCCATCCCATAATGGGCCAGAGTTTTCAGCCATTGGTATCCAACGACCTGATAGGGGCGCAGGGCTGCCTTTACACTGCCAGGGATATCCCAGGAGACTCTCCCGGGATGTCTCAGGTCCTCTATCAGCTCCTGATACTGTACGTCCCTGTCCAGCTGTCCCTCTCTGGGAAGCAGCTCCTCCAGATACAGAGCCGCATTTTTCTGAAAAAGAAGCTTGCCTTCTCCCGTCCCCTGTCCGTTTTCGGCCAGCCACCGCAGAGACCGGAGACGCGCATCCTCCTTTGTCAGATCGATAAAAGCGCCTTTTTTCAAGCGATAATACTTCTTTTTCAAACGCAGGGACCGGAAGAATTCTTCTAATTCCTCCCGTGGGATCTGCCCATACTGCAAATTCAGTTCCAGAAGGTCCCTGTCTGTGTCCAAACGGATGCCGGCATGGAAATTCCCCGGCTTTTTCAGGTTCATTCCTTTAAAATCCCGGGAATAGAACACGGTAAATTGTTCCTGAAGCAAAGGCAGCTGCCGGGACAGTAAATAAAAGATCTCCTCCTCCTGCTTTAACACCAGCTGCTCCCCCTGGATCTGGAAATTGAGATCATATAAAAATTTGATCAGCCGTTCCTCTTCCTTCCGGTCCCTCACGATTATCACATCATCCGTTATCTCTTCCTGAAAAGGATTGATCTCGTATTTTCCATACCGAAAACGTATTTGCGCAGCCACCCAGGGCTTTCTTGCCGTCTTCTGCACATCCAGATACAAAAGAGATTCTATCGGCTCTACCACATAACTGTCTCGAAGCCGGTCGGGAATTGACAGATTCATCGATTTCTTGATGACAGGCAGTACCTGCTCCACGAAATGACGTTTATTTTCCCCACGGAATTCTACAGACTGCTGTGTTCCGGCAAAAACAGCAGAATAAAAGGGAAGAAGATGATCCGTGTAGTCTTGGGAGGGAAGATAAATTCTACTATTGTAGTATAATATAGACCCATCCTCCGCCAGGGACAAGAGCCGATGCTCCCCCTGGTTACTGATCCACAGGCTGTCCCCTTCCATCCGGATATCCATAGCCACCTCTGGATTCCCCTCTATGATCTCTACTTTCCTCCAGTCCCTTCCATACAGGCTTAATTGACATTCCAACCCCTGGGCAAGGCGAAGGAGCTTTAGCAGCATATTTTTAGACAGTACCAGTTCCTGGCGGTTAAATAGGTTAGAATAATAGGTTTTGCCCAAAGTCTCCTGGATCTCATAAATCTCTGTGAGATAGTCCATCACTCTCTGGGAAACAGGCTCAAAAGTACATTCGCCTGGAACATAATGAAATTGTTTGCCCAGCTGTATCGTATTCCCCCGGTAATAATCTTCAATAAACTTTTTAGTCCCCGGCACCCGGTACATTTTCTGCCCGCCGGCATACAGACTGATAAACGCCTTGGAATCCTGCTCCCGCAGCAGAGAAGTGACCGTGAGCCGAAGTCCCAGATGATAATATTCCGGCGTCAGCTGCCGGTATTCCCTTTTCTGAAAATATTCAATGATCTGATAGGCCGTCTTATCCCGATCCTCCAGATGCTCTCCTACCTCCTGCCGCCGTTGGTAATCAGAAATAAAAAGCAGGACCGCTACCACATGCTTGCAGGCCCCTGTATATTTTACATGGGCGGGGCAGTTGCAGGTATAAGCAATCTCTCCATTCTCCTGAGGCTGAACCGTTACCAGGTACTGGCTGCCGCCCTGCACTGCCGCCCTGTATTGTCCCAGATGTTCGCTCCAGGTCACATTGGACACAGCATGAACCGCGTAATAGCGCATCCCCCGGTAATATACCGTTTCCGAAGATGCCAGCTGCCGGATGGTCTCCCGGTTGATCCGGCCCATATTTTTACTCATTTCCTCTCCGCCTTCTCCCTGTTTCCTTATAAATCAATTCTTCCACCAGCTCTACAATAAATGCATTTTGTCTGCCAGGAGCGACATCCGCCTTCCCATAGGAAATTCATACAGTTCCTCCCGGCTGAGCCCCTTCATCCATAGCACCAGTATAAAATACAGCAGCATCGCCGCCAGGACTGCCGGGATCAGGCAGATCCCATTGTTGGGAATCAACAGATGGAGACCGTGGTATACACCAAAGGCGGCCACCCCCATGACCACAGCTGACAGAAAAGGAATGCAGAAAGTCCTGGTGATTTCCTGGCGGAAGCCCAGCGCCTTTCTCACAGAGATCCCATTTAACACAGATACTACGATAGGATAGGTAACATTTCCCACTACTAATGCATATACATTTAAATTGGTAAATCGCAGCAAGGCCCATACCAGAACAATATGGATCAGCAGGGAGATCAGGGAATGGATCACAGGCTGCTCCATCCGGTCAATACTCTGTAAAACACCGCTGGTCACGGTGGACAAGGCATAGAACACAATACATCCGGAGCCGATCATCATCATCATACTTCCCGTAGCAATATCTGAGGAGGGGAACAGAAGCTGAATGATCGGCCTGGCCAGCGCCGCCAATCCCAAAGCAGAAGGAAAGGCAATGATCATATTAAATTTCACTGCCATAGAAATCTTTTGCTCAATCTGTTGCCTGTCCTGCTCCATATAAGCAGATACCAGGCTGGGGATCATGGAAGAGGCGATAGCGGTAGATACTGCAATAGGCACATTCACCAATAGACGGTATTTGGTACTGTAGATCCCCTGTAACGTACTGACTGTCTTATTGCTAAATCCTTTCACACCCATCACCCAGTTAAACAGGGTGACGTCAATGATCCCACTGAGCTGATATACTGTCTGGCTCAATATGATGGGAATCACAGTGAGCAGGATCAGCTTATATGTCTGTCTCACAGAAAGGCCGGCAGAGGCCCGGTCTCTTCTCTCTTGCCGGTGCATGACAGGACGGTAGAGGAGATAGATCAGGAAAAGGATCAGCAGTGCGCTTACCGCCCCCAGACAGGTTCCCAGGGTACCGCCGGCAGCTCCCCAGGCCGCCAGCCGGGAGGATGCGCTATGGGCCCGCATCAAAAAATATGCCGCAGCGACACTGACAAAGGCATTCACAATCTGCTCTATTACCTGGGACACAGCTGTAGGAAGCATCGTTTTCCTGCCCTGATACAGCCCCCGGAATACCCCCATGACCGCCACGATAAAAATAGTAGGCGCCAATACCCTAAGAGGCATGGCAATTCCCTGGTAGCGGTCAAAAAATTCCCGTTCCAGCCAATCCGCGCCAAAATAGACAAACAGAGCCGCTGCGCCGCCCACTCCCAGAGAAAAGATCATGGAGCAGCGAAAGATCTGATACGCATCCCGGTATTGCTGCATCGCACATCGGGCCGATACCATTTTCGACACTGCCATGGGCATCCCATAGGAAGAAATGATCAGCAGGATATTATAAATCTCAAAGGCAGCGGAATATACGCCGTTTCCTTCATCCCCGATAATATTTGCCATCGGGATGCGATATACCATTCCGATAATGCGCACCAATATTCCTGTTGCCGCCAGAATACTTCCCTGCTTTAAGAAACCACTTCCTGCGCTGCTTCTCTTTTCCTTTCCCATAATCCTTTGTTCATCCCTTCTATATCACTTTCTTTGCTCTAAAATGTACGGATAATCCCCAGCGACTGTAATATTTCCTCTTGTTTCGCCTCCATTGCCATACGCTCCTTTTCCTCTATGTGGTCGTACCCAAAAAGATGGAGCATGCTGTGGGCTGTCAGAAAGCAGATTTCCCTCTTCAAAGAATGCCCGTACTCTAAGGCCTGCCGCCTGGCCCGTTCTATTGAGATCACAATATCACCCAGAAGGAGCTCCCCGGTCTCCGGATGAAAATATGCTGCCTGGGCGCCAGGATCCTCCAGAAGAGTAAAATCTGCCGGCGCCTCATAATCTACCATGGGAAAGGACAGGACATCCGTAGGCCTGTCCATCCCCCGGAACTGCCGGTTCAATTCCTGGATCCCCTGGTCATCGGTAAAGGTGAGATTTACTTCCAGTTCGTAGGGACACCCTTCCTGCTGCGCTGCCTTGCAGATCACCTGTTCCAATATAGGCTCATAGGCAAAATCCAGTGTTTCATCCGTTTCCTTTTCCATCCGTATTGTCATTGGGATACCCTTGCCTTTCTGCTTCAATAAAAAACATTTTCAAGCTTTGGATCTGTTCCCCGGTCAGTCCGCACTCCTCAAGATTCCCTTTTTCGATCCGGTTATTAAAAACTCCCTCCACCAGCCTCTCATCACTGATGGCAGACCGTTTTCCCTTATCCCGGAGATACTTACTGGTAGAAACGATGTAATCGCTGAGCATTACAATGGCAGCCTCCGGACTTTGAGGAATCTCGCTCCCTGCATTATGCTGCCGGATCACCGCCTGCAGCTTCTCTGGAAATCCATGCTGTTCCGCCAGCTTCATACTCTCTTTCATATAATTATCTTCCTTGCTGATCCTGCCAACCTCATGGTACATGCCGCCTGCCGCAGCCAGGGCAGCATCCGCTCCTAATTGATTGGCCGCCAGGCTCGACATCCGACTGATCTCATAGGAATGTTGATACAGCTCAGTATGCTGTTTCAAGCTCTCCAATAAGGGAAAGCCATCTTCAAGATAGGGGAGCAGTTCCCTGGAAAAATTTTTCCCCCGCAGGCCAGAAAAGCCGCCAATCTCCTGCCACAGCTTCTGCGCCGTCCCAAATAACATTAGAAACAGAATGCTGGTGATCTCTAATAAATAAAGGTATCGTTCTTGCCATATCTGAACAATCTGGAACCGGCACAGCAAGATCTGGAGGGCAGTGGACAAAGCCAGAAGGATCACCGCTGCATAAGGAACCTCTTTGCGTTTCTGAACCATTGAAAAGATCAGCATCAGTGCGGCTCCCATGATCAGATAATAAGCAAAACGACTGGGATCGGGATGATCCCACAGCACCTGGATCACATAGACGACCATCAAAAAACCATAGGATACCGCCATCCCGGGAAGCTGCGCCGTACATACAGCCACCATAAGCAGCAAAAACCAATAACAGCCTACAGAATAGACTGAGGCTACTCCCAGCAATAGGACAGACAGGCAGAACGCCCCCAGATACAGCCATTTGTCCTGAATCTGCCTCCAGATGAACTCCTCATTCCAATAAACGATCATTAAAAATACGGCTCCCAGGATCACAAGATAACCGGCTCTTGCCAGAACATCAATTTTATCTCCCCCTGCCAGTACCCCTCTGAGGCAGGCACTTACCAGAAGAGACAGGTAAACTGTCACGGAAAACAGCGTCTTATCCTTATTACTTTCCATTCCTTCCCCGCTCCTTTTTCTTGGATTCTTTATACGCCTGTTTCTTTTCGTATTCATCATAAGCTGTAACAATCTGTTGCACCAGAGGATGTCTTACCACATCTTTATTATTTAAATAGGAAAACCCAATATCTTCTACTCTGCGCAATACGGTTATCGCCTGATCCAGCCCTGATTTGGTCCCATAGGGCAGATCCTTCTGGGTCTGGTCTCCTGTAACGACTACTTTTGAGCCAAAACCAATTCTGGTGAGAAACATTTTCATCTGCGCCGGCGTAGTATTCTGCGCCTCATCTAAGATGATAAAGGAGTTGTCCAATGTCCTGCCGCGCATATAGGCCAGGGGAGCGATCTCGATCAGCCCCTTCTCCACATTCCTCTGATAATTCTCTATGCCCATGATCTGATGTAAGGCATCATAGAGAGGGCGCAAATAGGGGTCTACCTTGCTCTGCAGATCCCCCGGCAAAAAGCCCAGCTTCTCTCCGGCCTCAATGGCCGGCCGGGTAAGGATGATCCGCCCCACCTCATCCCGCTTAAAGGCTTCAATAGCCATGGCCATGGCCAGATAAGTCTTGCCGGTTCCTGCCGGTCCGATGCCAAACACGATCATCTTCTTCCGGATCTGTTCCACGTATTGTTTCTGTCCCGCTGTCTTAGGTTTGATGGGTTTGCCCTGCACCGTCCGGCACACAATATCCCGGTCCAGTTCCACCAGCTCCTCTTCCCTATTCTCCAGAGACAGGGCAATTGCATAATTTATATTCTGTTCTGTAATCGTATTCCCCCGGCGGGATAATTCCAAAAGCTGCATCAGGATACGCTCGGCGCTTTTTACCTGCGCGGCCTCTCCAATCAGCTTTAAATTCCCGTCACGTTCTACGATTGTCACATTCATACTTTTCTCCAGCTTTTTGATATGGCTGTCAAAGCTGCCAAAGATATTCCTCTCATGCTCTGCTGGTATTTCAATGATCGTTTCCATAATCGCCATCTATTCTTGTTTCCTCCAGTTGCTGTTTACTTCCCAATCCCTCTTTTATTCCTCTTCACCCGTTTTCTTAACCTTTGTCAGAGGCTTGGCGCTGATCTCCTGGTACTCTTCCTGCCTGCGGTTCCCCGTAACCACGGCATGGGCCCGATATCCTCCCTGTTCCTGCCGGATCTCCAGCTTTCCGGACAGCCGGGTATACCCCTTCTGCTTCAACTGTTCCAGATAATACTGGTAACGCTCCTGCAAAATTTCTTCTGCCTCCTGGGGAGAATATACAGCTCTCTCCTCACGGATCTCCCGGAATGTTTTTTTCCAGAGGGAAACAGGAAAGCGCAGGGAAATAAAAGGGCATATCACCCCACCTTCCCGGATTATATCATATTTTTTATAACTTTCCAAATAATTTAACGGATTATATAAAAAAAGGTCCCGCCCCCCTGCGCTCAGCTGATATAGCGCCAGCTCCCGCCCAGTCCGTTCCTTTTTTACATATACCTTCTCCAATTGATCGTTATACTCCATCTGGTTCTGTATGACCACTGTCCCCTCGGCATGTACATGGGTCTTTCCCACCACCTCATCGTTATCTCCGATAATCTTTACCCGGCCGGATATCAGTACCTGTCCCTTTTTTACCTGATCTTTGGCCCGGACCTTTGCCTTTCCCTTGCGGGTAACAATGGATACAACCTTTCCCGCCTTGTCTGCCACCAGGTTGCCCGGCTTAGGTTCCTCCTCTTTTCCTATCAAAGTGATCTCCTGAATCCTGACATACAGCTTGCTTCCTGCCTTTTCAATGGAAGTCCAGCCAATGTCCTGAAAATCCTTCCGGATCCCTGCCTCGATCTGGCTGCATTGTACCTGACTGCTGCGGACGCCTCCGTAAATCCCCTTTTCCTCCAAATAAGACAGCATACTTTCCTGGGTATGGTAGGACTGTCCCTCTATATAGATTCCCCAGATTCTGTCAGATAAAACGGCCAGCATTAACAAAAATACTACGATCCCCCACCAAAAGCTGGCTCTCCGTCCGGCCCTCTGCAGCCAGAAGCTGCCCCCGATCCGTTCCGTCACCAGAGGGAATGTTCCGGTCTTCTCCACCAATGGCTGTATCCGGAAATAATCTCTTTTAGCCACATACGCATACAGGTATCGCCCCTCTGCTTCCCATACCGCCCCCCAGAGATAGATGCCGCTGTTCCGGCATAAATTGACAAAGCGTTCTGCCGTACGCGCCGGGATCCGTATCCTGATATAGCCTGCACACCAGCCTGCAATTTTATGTATCATCCTAAAGCCAACCTTTCACCTTATCCATACCTTACACTATATGTATTCAATAGATAAAATATCTCCCAGCAGGCACATGCCGTCATCCCGATAGTAAGCGATCACCAGATGCCTTCCCCGAATCAGGATCTTCCTTGTCTTAGTCTGGACCTTGACCTGGTTATCTGTATACTCTAAAATGCTGCGGTAATTCTCAATGCAGAGCTTATGGTCTCCATAGGCCGTCAGGATAGGAGCCTTGGCAAGAACATCCTCCTGGATATGCAGCTTTCCGGACAACCTTCTGGCGATTACCGGATCCTGAAGAGAAGGTTTTGTTTCCTGCTTTTTTTGATGCTTATGCTTTGCTGGTTTTACCTTATATCTGCGTTCCATCGCAAACTCCGCCCCAATCCAAATCTCTTCCCCATATTATATGCAGGGAGCTTATGTAATGTTCTCCCATTGCCGCCCCTCCCTGAAAAGAAAAAGCTTCCTGCCGTGAATACTTGCCAGATATTTTTGAATCCTATATAATAAATATATTAATTATGATTAGAATAGTTAGAATCATTTCACAGAATGGAGATTCCTATGCATCAGAAATACACCAACGAAATACTTCAGTTACTCCGCAGTATGCAGAATATTGACTATATCAGCCCAGCTGACATCCCCAATATTGATCTATATATGGATCAGGTCACTACCTTTATGGATGAGCATCTGCAGTCCTCCAAACGCTTTGAAGATGACAAGATCCTTACCAAGACTATGATTAATAACTATACCAAGAATAACCTGCTGCCGCCGCCGGAGAAAAAGAAATACTCCAGTGAACATATGCTTCTGCTGATTTATATTTATTACCTGAAGAACTTTTTGACGATCGATGATATCCAGAATATCCTTACCCCGCTGACGGAACGCTTTTTTCACCAGGAAAACGGGATCGGCCTGAAAGAGATTTATGAAGGGATTGTCCGGCTGCAGCAGGAAAATATCAACACACAGACCCGGGATATCATCCGCAAGCTGAAAAAATCTAATGAATGCTTTCAGGAGGTAACTGATCCGGAGGACCAGAAGCTGCTTAGCACCTTCGCCTTTGTCTGCATGCTCAGCTTTGACGTATGGGTAAAAAAGACAATTATCGAAAATATTGTAGACGGTACCCTGGGACAACGGACCAAAAAGAAAAAATCCGCCCCGGAGAACAGCAAGGACGGCCGTAAGGCAGAAGAGAACGGAACAAAAGGAAACGAGAAGGAGTAAGCCGCCTGTCTGGCGTCAAACTGTAGGACAGGAAAAGAAATAGCAGGCCATGCAGAACGCTGTCTGCAAGGATGGCAGAGCCCACGGCATGTTCCAGTTCTACGGAACCAACCGCTCCGGCACTGCTTCATCATTGGTCACGTTCATGATGAGCTGATCATCGAATGTAGTTCCAATGTTGACCTGGACATGATCTGTAAACAGATGGGCAGATTCCCGGACTGGATACCGGGCATCCTGCTACGTGCCAATGGCTATGAGACCAATTTTTATAAAAAAGACTAATAAGAAAATGGCGGCTCTCTATTAATTGCATTATAGATTTCCAGTTTTAATACTTCATCCTCATCATAACTTCCATTCATAATGGCTTCCATTATTTTGTGCAGCAATTCCTTATCTATCTTACTAGCAGCTACATTTAAACTAATATTTTCCGTCTTTGATAAAAAGGTCTCAGCTATTGATAAATATCCGTTGAGTAAAAGAAATAGCGTAGACAGCGTAATTGCAAGCCGCTTATTCCCGTCAGCAAAGCTATGAAACTGGCAAGTACAGAAAAAGAGATGCGTCAACTTGTCTACAAACGTTGGATACCAATCATCATTTTGAATATTATAAAGAACGCTTTCTAATTTCCTAAAATCAAGTTCCTCTAAGGTTCCTCCACCACTATACTGAATAGTTTTCTCGTGGGTGATTCTGGCTTGTTCGGGAGTTATGTAAATAAATCTATCCATTATTCACTCTCCTTCAAGCGTCTGAGTACATCTTGGTTTTCTGACATCAATTTCTCTAATTCATCTCCAGCCGCTCCAAGGAAACGCTCATATTCTTCCTTTTCAAGGGGCTTTATATATTCTTCCAACTGATAATGAAATGCATCTCTCAACGCCATATCTCTACTTGCCATTTTGGTTCTTGCTTGAACAATAAGAGGCTTCCATAAAGGCAAAGATTCAAACGCCTTAAACAAATCAGACAGTTCCCAGTTATTGAGCTTTCTTCCCAGTTTCTCTGATTGCTGTTTGATAAGTTCTGCAAGTCCGCACTCATATGATGCGATAAGTGTCAGTATTTCTGAATAAAAAGTGTCTCTTACCCTATCTTTTGATGATAATTTTAGGATTTGCTTATACTCCCTAGCTTTCTCCCGAAATATACTTTGGTATATCTTATCTGTGTATATTCCATATTTGGCATTGCCCATATCTACATAATCTCGAAGAGCATCGGTAAATTCTGTTCTGTAATTCTCTTCTTGAAGAAATGCGCCTATAAAATCACTGTCTCGTTGATTAATGTATTTAGTAGCACCACCAGCTTTTTGATTGATGAAATCAATGACGATATCAAGCATTACCTGCCTTAAGCTTTTTGCTGTGGGGCTTTCTACTAACAACATTGCCAGATTTAGAAATGATCTGAAATCGAAAATGGCCAACTGCGGCGTCCGATTACTGATGTTCCCGACATTTATGTCGGGAACATCCTGTTCGTTGACACAAGCAAGGAACTCTTTTAATCTCTTTCCTTTCAACACCTCATATCCATTGTCAGAAATCTCTTTCTGATTTTCACTTACATATCTTTCTACTGTTCTAAGCTCTACTTCAAAGTATGTAGCAACCATACTTTTCGTAAAGCATAGCTTATCCTCAAAATATATGCCCTGAATACGTGTTTGTTCTTGAATCTCAGCAATGGCAAGATCATTGTTCAAAATGTTCTGTCGATCAAGCTGGGATACCGTTAAGTCTTTATCCATTCAACTCACCTCTTTTTTACAAAGTGTTTTAATAAGAGCGGCCTTCGATTACCACCTTTTCTATCGCTGATTTTCTCTTCTCCATATAGTCCCTTTCTTAGCCTTCGTTTTCGTCATTCATCTTGCCGGATTTCAGCCATTCATCTACTTCGCTGATTCTGAATTTATAGCGTTTCCCAGCACGATAATATGGAATCTTTCCACTCTTGATCCTTCCGTACTCTTTGATCAAATACATCTATTGTCAGCTTCACCCTAAACGGAAGATATTACCCCTTCCCGCTGCTGTAGTGCCTGTATCACCAATGTCATAAAGGTACCACCGCACAGTCGTGGATATTCCATACTCGTCACAGATTTCCTTCGATTTACTCTCATTTACATTTCTACTTTTGCAGTATACTGCTTCATTTTGTTTTCAACCAATTCCCACTAATTCCGATTATATCACAAATGTCTGACCTATCAATGAGAATATGGTTTTTCTGTATTTCCGCTTAGGTCTCGATATTGCAGATTCCCATGTAAACGTAGAGGAAGACGTAATCCTCGAAACACTCTTCACGGAACTGGTGGAATACCTTGGTAAAATCGACCCCCATTACGCCGAGATCGTCACCCTCGGCAGACAGGACTACTCGAAGAAACAAATCATTGCGGAACTCGGTCTGAAGCCGTCATGCGGCTATCAGGAAATCAATGCAGCGAAAGAACTGACAAAGAAATTTCTCGAATCGTCTCAGACTGCTTGCCCTTCCATGCTGATAATACGGGCAGGAAGCATAATGTGAATGAAAGATAACAACTGTTCCCGGCTCCGGATAACCACCCTTTCTGCCGTTTTCTTATGATTTAATTTATTTCAAAAGGTTTTTATAAAACAGATAGTCAATATCCTTAAACACATTGAAAATAATCTTGATTTCGCTTCCCGTTTCATCCAGATAATCCTTAACCGTTCTCACGGCAATTTCCGCTGCCCTTTCATTCGGGAACATAAAT
>CANPZE010000060.1 GCA_947589315.1 uncultured Lachnospiraceae bacterium
GCGGGAGATGTCCGATTCACCGGGTTTGTACCAGATGAAGATGTGCCGGCGCTCTACTCAGCAGCAGATCTGTTTGCCTTCCCTACCTTATATGAAGGCTTTGGAATCCCAGTTTTAGAGGCACAGACCTGCGGGACTCCGGTGCTCACATCCAATGTGTCTTCCCTGCCGGAAGTGGCTGGAGATGGGGCAGTACTGGTGGATCCGAGGTCTGTAGATGAGATCTCGCATGGCATGGCTCAGATCCTTATCAATAAAGAACTGGCCATGGATCTGGTGCAGAAAGGGTATCGGAATGCCTGCCGATATTCCTGGGATCAATCAGCCGATATGCTGCGGGAAACCGTGGAAAGAGAGGTGCATCAGCGTGGATGTACAAGGAACATACAGACGGTGGGTATCTGAAAACAAAGACGTTGAACTGCCTGTAGAACTTGCTGCGATTGCCGATAATCCGGAGACAAATCAGTTCTATATGAAACTGGAGTTTGGTACCGGCTGTCTATGTGGAGTGCTAGGGATTGGAATATACCGTATGCATGTGCACACGGTTATTAAGATCATCCAAGGATATACCAACTACTTGACAAGAAAAGACAAGATATGTGAAGTAGCTGCCCCTGATAGTAAACTTTATGGATCCAGTATGACTCTGAATCTGTCTTGGATGAAACTCAAGTTTAAAGTATGCCTGACGACTATAGGACTGAACAGTAGAGTGGCTAAAGCGCTTTCAGAAGAACTGGCGCATGATTTGACGTTTGGGTAGCATGATGACTATTGCATTGGAATTGCAGCCATGCTGTGGCAAGCGGTCTGGAATTGGGAATTATACATATGAGCTGGCAAGACATCTGGAGCATGCTAGTGACTTGAAGTTTGTGGGGAATGTATTCAATTTCCTTGGCCGAAACGACAATAGACAAGCATTTGCAGGGATCAATATGCCGATTCGGGAGAGCAGGTTATTCCCATACGGAGTATACCGGCGGATCTGGAATCTGGTTCCGATCCCTTATCAGAGCATGTTCCCTGGAGATGCTGATCTTAGCGTTTTTTTCAACTACATCATACCACCGCATGTATCCGGCAAAGCGATTGCAGCAGTGTTTGATCTGACGTACCTGCGTTTCCCGGAGACAATGGAACTCAGAAACCGCAAACGGCTGAATGCCGGTATGAAATACAGCATCAGCCGAAGCGACCACATCATCACAATATCAGAGTTCTCAAAGCGAGAGATTGTTGAGTTGCTCTCAGTGCCAGAAAGCAAGGTGTCAGTGGTACCGTGTGCGCCATCTGCTTTGGTGCGGAAAAGCAGCGACAATACGGCGCTTGAGAAGTTTGGTGTGAAGAAACCGTACTTGCTGTATATGGGCACGATAGAACCCAGAAAGAATTTGAGTCGTCTGATCAAGGCTTTCTCCATTTTAAAGAAGGAACAGGGTATACCACATCAGTTGGTATTGGCTGGTGGAAGTGGTTGGAACAATGAGGAGATATATCAGTTGGGTGCAACGGTAGAAGACGTGCTTTTTACCGGCTATTTGTCTGAAGAAGAGAAGTGCACCTTTTACCAAAATGCAGAGATATTCCTCTTCCCATCCCTGTATGAAGGGTTTGGCATACCGCCTTTGGAAGCAATGATGTTCGGATGCCCGGTTGTATGTGCAGATGCTGCATCACTACCTGAAGTGGTGGGACAAGCTGCAGAATTGGTAAAGCCTCTGGACGAGAACAGTATTGCCCAAGGCATATGGAATGTAATCTCAGACCCAGATAAAACAAAGCTCCTGGTACAGCAGGGGTATGAACAGGTGAAGAAGTACACATGGGACGCATCAGCGAGAAGGTTGACAGAGGTTTGCAGAGCGGTTCTGAGAGAACTGTGATTTTTACCCCGCTAAAACTTCATCCCCATTACGATCAGAAGCTGTGGGGCGGCAACCGCCTGAAAAGTGAATTTGGGAAACTGGATGCACCAGACATCACGGCAGAGAGCTGGGAACTGGCATGCCATCCGGATGGAAGCTCTGAGGTGGCAGAAGGTCCCCTACAGGGCCTTACCTTGGACCAACTTGGGCAGTTGGACCGTGTGGACTTCTGGGGGACAGCATGTCCACCAGGCACCTTTCCGATCCTCGTGAAGCTGATTGATGCAAAGCAGATGCTTTCCATTCAGGTGCATCCTTCTGACGAGAACGCACTACCAGGGGAGCAGGGTAAAGCTGAGATGTGGTACATCGTAGATTGTGAGCCACAGTCCTTCCTTTACTTTGGCTTTTCGCGAAGGGTGACCAGAGAAGAGATGCTGTGGAGAGCAGTAAATGGGACCATCTGTGAGGTCCTGAATCGGGTCTCCGTCTCCAAGGGAGATGTCTTCTATATCATGCCTGGCACGATACACGCGATCGGAGCCGGAATTGTGATCGCTGAGATACAGCAGAACTCTAACACCACATTCCGCGTCTACGACTACAACCGGAGAGGACCGGATGGGAAACTTCGGCCGCTGCACTTGGAACGAGCAGCTGATGTAGCGTCATACGTGCCCATTATTCCAGAGGAGTGTAGGGCAAACAGTGTGGTGTCTTTCCCAGAGTTCACCATGACAGAGATGTTTTCCTGTCGGTATTTCCGGGCCTATCGGATTGATGTACGAGAATCGGTGAAGCTGCACTGTGAAGGGCAGTCTTTCCAGCACATTTTGTGTGTAGAGGGAAGCGGTTTTATTGAACAGAATAGCAGACAGTATTCACTCAGCAGAGGTGACTCGTTCTTTATGCCTGCAGCAATGGGAGATTATCGAATCTGCGGAGTCTGCCGAGTATTGCTCTCGCGGATATAAGAGAGGAGGATTTACATGAAAAGGACAGCTTTGATCATGGCTGGTGGCCGGGGTGAGCGATTTTGGCCAAAGAGTCGTAGCAGCATGCCTAAGCAGTTCCTATCTTTGACCGACAACGGTAAGACAATGATACAGGAAACAGTGGAACGCATTTCGCCGCTCATAGACATAGGTGACATCTATATCGTTACTAACCGGAATTATAAACATCTTGTCATGGAACAGTTGCCTGGGATCCCGGAGGAGAACATCCTCTGCGAGCCTGTGGGAAAGAATACAGCACCATGCATTGGACTGGGTGCAGTCCATATGGAGAAGAAATATGGGGATGCTGTGATGATGGTCCTTCCCTCTGACCATCTTATCAAATACAACTCTATTTTCCAGGGAACTTTGGAGGATGCCTGCAATGTGGCTGAGCAGGGGCCTAATCTGGTAACCATAGGTATCACGCCAGACATGCCAGAGACAGGATATGGGTACATCAAGTTCTTACCGAATGAGACCCTTGGCAGGGCCTTTGCAGTAGAGCGTTTTGTAGAGAAACCGGACTTGGAGACTGCCAAGGGATATCTCGCTACAGAGCAATACCTCTGGAACAGTGGGATGTTCGTGTGGAAGGTGTCTACAATCCTAGCCAATATTCAAGAGTTCCTGCCTGAAGTGTATGAGGGACTAAAACGAATTAAAGCTGCTATTGGCATAGTGGAAGAGCAAGCAACGTTGGAACGGGAATTTCACAAATTCCCATCCGTTTCTATAGATTACGGTGTCATGGAAAAGGCAAACAGCATCTACATTCTCTCTGGATCTTTTGGTTGGGATGATGTGGGATCATGGTTGGCAGTAGAGCGGTTGAAGACGTCCAACGAGTTCGGTAACGTAGTGAATGGAAACGTTGTAACCGTGGAAACTAGAGATTCTATTATTCAGGGTGGTGACAAGCTGATCGCGGCAGTCGGGCTGGAGAATATGATTGTTGTTGACAGCCCGGATGCACTCCTGATATGTGAAAAGGCTCATGCGGGTGACATCAAGAAGGTTCTGGAGAATCTTCGAATCTGCAACCGGACCGAGTATTTATAGGAGGAATACTGATATGAAACGTGCACTCATTACAGGAATTACCGGACAAGATGGCTCTTATTTGGCAGAACTTTTGCTGGAGAAAGGATACGAAGTTCACGGAATGACACGCAGGGCATCCTTGCCAAACACGAGCCGTATTGAGCACATTTTGGATAAAATCACACTTCATGATGGAGATCTGAGTGATTCCAGCAGCATCATCCGAATCTTGAGCATTGTGCGGCCGGATGAGATTTACAACCTTGCAGCACAGAGCCACGTCCAGGTGAGCTTTGATGTTCCGGAGTATTCAGGGGATGTAGATGCTCTGGGTGTACTTCGGATGCTTGAGGCGATCCGTATCCTTGGAATGGAGAAAACCTGCAAATTCTATCAGGCGTCCACTTCCGAGCTCTATGGCAAAGTAGAGGAGATCCCACAGAAGGAAACAACGCCGTTCCACCCGTATAGCCCATATGCCATTGCGAAGCAGTATGGGTTTTGGATGGTGAAAGAGTACCGGGAAGCCTATGGGATTTTCGCAGTGAATGGAATCTTGTTCAATCACGAGTCCGAGCGCCGCGGTGAGACCTTTGTCACCCGCAAGATCACCCGTGCAGCTGGGCGGATTGCCTGTGGATTGCAGGACAAACTCCAGTTGGGAAACCTGGATAGCAAGAGAGACTGGGGCTATGCAAAGGATTACGTAGAGTGCATGTGGCTAATCATGCAGCAGGATACGCCGGCGGACTTTGTGATTGCTACTGGTGTTCAGCACACAGTGCGTGAATTTACAACTCTTGCTTTTGCCCATGATGGGATTGAACTGGAATGGCAGGGACATGGTCTCGATGAGAAGGGCGTTGATAAAGCTACCGGAAGAGTCCTTGTGGAAGTGAATCCGGCTTGGTTCCGGCCTACAGATGTGGATAACCTCTGGGGGGATCCTACCAAGGCTAAGACTGTATTGGGTTGGAATCCGCAGAAGACCAGTTATGAACAACTGTGCGCCATTATGGCGGAGTATGACTTGCAACTCGCAAAGTGTGAAAGTGAATCGCTCAAGTAGGGAAGACATGGTAGGTCTGAGTCCGGAGGCATTTGAATGGAAATCATAAGAGAGCTGTATCAATACAGGGAGATGATCTCCAACCTTGTCAAAAAGGACTTGCGCGGAAGATATAAAGGATCCGTTTTTGGTTTTCTATGGACATTTATTAATCCTCTGCTGCAACTCTGCGTGTATACAATGGTTTTCTCGGTGATCTTAAGGGCTGGGATTGACAAGTATTACTTATTCTTGTTTGTTGCACTTATCCCGTGGATTTTCTTTTCTACAAGCGTAAACGTTGGTTCAAACATCATTATACAAGAGAAGAACCTTGTAACTAAAATTTATTTTCCGCGAGAGGTACTGCCGGTTGCCCTTGTTACTAGTAATTTCGTTAACATGCTTTATTCGTTTATCATAGTGCTAGCAGCAGTAGTCTTGCTAGGAAACAATGTTAATTTTGTCGCGTGGATCTTCCTGCCATTAATCATGGCTGTAGAGTTTGTTTTTACTCTTGGTTGCACCCTGCTCTTTTCTGCTATTACTGTCTATTTTCGTGATATGCAACACATATTAGGCATCGTTACTATGGCATGGCAATTTCTGACGCCTGTAATGTATTCTGTGGATATGGTACCAGAAGAATTAATACCATATTTTATGGCGAATCCGATGACATCGATTATCATAGCATTCAGGGATGTTTTGTATTATGGAAGTTTTCCTGAGATCAGTATACTTTTCATACCATTTTCTGAGTCGGTTATATTGCTCGTTTTTGGAGAGGTAGTATTTCATAGATTGCAACGCGGATTTGCGGAGGAACTATAATGAATGCGATTGAGGTAAAGAATATAAGTAAAAAGTTCAAAGTATATATAGATAAAAGCTCTAGTTTAAAAGAAAAAATATTGTTTAAAAAGAGAAATTATCACGAGGACAAAATAGTGCTTCAGCACATCTCCTTCAATATAGAAAAGGGAGAATCTGTTGGACTTATTGGAGTTAATGGTTGCGGTAAAAGTACAATGTTGAAATTAATAGCTAAAATCATATTTCCAAATGAAGGAACGATTGCAACTCACGGAAGAGTGTCGAGCTTGATAGAACTTGGTGCTGGCTTTCATCCCGATATGACTGGAAGAGAGAACATATATACAAATGCATCGATTTTTGGATTATCGCATAGTCAAATTGAGAAAAAGATGGATGCGATTATCAACTTCTCAGAGCTTGGAGATGCAATAGACCAACCAGTACGTACATATTCTTCTGGGATGTATATGAGACTAGCATTTTCAGTGGCAATACATGTAGATGCTGATATTCTCTTAGTTGATGAGATTCTTGCAGTTGGAGATTTAGCCTTCCAGGAGAAGTGCTTGCAGCGTATGAGGGAGATAAGGGAAGAAGGCACAACTATTGTGATAGTTTCACATGCATTGGGCCAGATAGAGAGTATATGCAATCGGACCATCTGGTTAAAGGATGGCACAATCCAAATGGATGGATTACCAGAGGATGTTCATCGCAAGTATCTTCAGGCAATTGGAATGTAAATCATTGAATAGTAGGATTGGTGAGAGAAATGGCTATTTGGATGGATATGACCAACAGCATGCATGCATGGAGCGGCGGAGTGGTCGGTGTAATACGGGCGGAACTAGAGATCGCTAAAAATCTTAAAACTGCAAATCATAATATTAAATTTGTGAAATATACGGGCTTTGGATTTGAGGAATTAAAGGAAGAATCTCTTTCTTGGTTGTGGGAAAGTAATTCTGTTGGAGATGCATATTTAGATGCAATGGGACGACGGCAGACAACTGGTACAGTGCAGGATCAGATTGCTGTAGTTGATGAAAGAGCGGCGCTTGCAGAAGAATTCCCTGGTTTAGCAAACGCTTATAAGTATTCAACCAGTAGATTGTACCGAGGCATATATGGGCTTCTTCTATATGCGAATTCATTTCCACGCTTGCTTGCCTGGATTGTAAAAAAGCTAATCATGTTCATAACCTGGCCATTGCGAGCACTTTCACAAGTACGTGCAAAAAGACGAGCAAAGAAGGAAGAAAAGACTGCAGCCCAGGAAGCTACAAAACATGCTACTGTGGAGAGCAGAAAATTCTCTTACCCATTCAAAGATGGAGACATTGTTTTTTCCTGCGGTTGGATGTATAGCGGGAAGGAAGAAGGATTTGAGCGTGTACGCAGGGAAGTTCCAAATCTATTTATTACTTATTTAGTATATGATCTTATTATTGTGCGTGAAAATACAAAACAATTTTATGCAGTTGAACATCAAAACGGCTTTAAATATTACCTTAGGTGGATATCACTGCATTGTGATGCAATTTTATGCGGCGGTAAGACAACAGTAAATGACCTAAAAGATTATTACAAGGAGGCTGAGCTTCCTTGCCCTCCGTGCTATCCTGTGTATTTTGGTTCAGATATCGTTAGAAACGAAAAGACAAATGATAAAGTTTGGAATGAATATAGACGAAAAGTTGGTATTGAGCGAAAATTTATTATAGCTGTAGGCTCGATGGATGATAGAAAGAACTATTCAACGTTATATCGTGCGATAACAATTATATTAGAGAAAAATAGAAAAGATTGTCCTCAGCTAATTATTGTTGGAAAAGGCGATGCATCACAGGATTTACTAGACACAATCAAGAGAGACCCTCTGGTTGGTGAAAAAATAAAGTTGCTTTCGCCGACAGATGCAGAGTTGAGCATGTTATATGAAAGATCGATGTTTGTTGTATTGGCTAGTGCATGGGAAGGATGGAGCCTGACATTGCCAGAAGCAATGCAATATTGTAAGCTAACGATAGTTTCGGATGTACTTCCTTTGCGTGAGATAGGTCGAGATTTGGTTGTTTACACTGATCCGTTTGATCCTTATGAATGGGCAGAAAAAATAAGCTTTTATTGTCATAACGATAAGGAAATTCTGAAGTATGAAGAAAAACTTAGCAGAAATTTCAAGGCAACAACATGGAAAGATTGCGGTTACCAATTAGCAAATTACTTAGATGAGTTCAGCAAGATTGAACGTGGAAAATCTCCTGTACTGTACATGGATATAACTCTAACATGGTTTACTGCTATGATGGGAGGTAATATAACTGGCATTTTAAGAACAGAGCTTATGCTTTTGCGAAACATGTTTCGAAAGTATCCGCATCTTAAGTTTTTCGCACTAACTGATAGATGGGGCTATACGCCAATTGAGATTAGCTCGGTTGCACCTCTTATAACAGATGGAAAACTAGATGTTGCTTTTGCCGAGTGTTGCGACAATCTTAGAAGAGCACACACTGAACAAATGAATAAAACGAGCCAAATTCCAGAGGCAAATGTTAATAATAGAATAGATAAAATCAAGAATAAGCAGGATGCATATTGGTTTATAGTAAGCATTTTTCCCCCACACCGTCAAAGAGACCTAATCGAATATGGAAAAAAGAAAAAGAAACTTATGATTGGAAGCAGCATAGAACCTGTAAAAAAAGATGTTGATGAAGAAACATATTGTGTTCCATTTAATAAAGGAGATGTCATTTTTACTGCAGGTACCGGTTCTGGAGTAGAAACATATGAAAAGCTTCTCTCGCTAAAGAAGAAGATCGGATATATATATTGCCCAATTATATATGATCTTACACCACTCCTCATGCCTCAGGTGCATCAGCAAACTACAGTGGAGAATTATAAGCCGTTTATAGAGTTTACCAGTAAAATGGCGGATCTAATTCTATATGGAGGAGAGACAGCTAGGCAGGATGGGATCACATATCAAAAAAGAAACAAACTTCCTCAACCACGATCTTGTTCAATAAAGTTCGGTAGTGATATCAATAGAGAAACTAAGAGTAATATAGAAATTGATAAGATTGAGAAAGAGGCAGACGAAAAGAAAATATTAAATCAATTAAGAATTCGAGGTCCGTTTGTTTTAGCTGTTGGGACAATGGAAATTAGAAAGAATCATGAGACGCTGTATCGAGCTTACCTCCGGATGCTGGAGGAGTATGATGACATACCCCAGATGGTTTTTGCTGGTCATCCAGGATGGAAGACAGGAGATTTCCTTGCCACACTTTCACGCGACGAGCGTGTAGAAGGTAAAATTATTCAGCTTACTCCCACTGATGAACAATTGGATATTCTTTATAGGCATTGTGAATTTACTGTCCTTGCCAGTATGTATGAAGGTTGGAGTCTCACCTTACCTGAGAGCTTTTGGTACAAAAAGTTCTGCTTATGCTGCGATACCCCTGCGCTCAAAGAGACTGCTGGTGAGCTTGCTGAGTATATACATAGATGGGATGAAAAGAGGTGGGCTGAACGTATTGAATTCTACCATATGCACCCTGAAGAAATAGCCAAACGTGAGAATTGTATTGCAAGAAAATGGCATACGATAAGCTGGGAGGAGTGTGCTGAGCAAGTACTCGAGATTTTGAAAAATGAAATTGAAAATGGAAAGAGAGCAAGGATATGAAACCGAACAAACCTAGACAGCTTATCTTCCTTGTTGTTGTACTTTCTTTGATATTATTTCCTGGGATCAATACATGCTATATAAAAAAGGATTCGTCATCCTTAGTTGGTGTTGAAAATGAGTCTGAACTACCAGATTTTACGATAGAATCATTTTGGGATGGAAGTTTTCAAAGTCAATATGATGAAGCTATTTCTCACGGCTTTAGCGGGTACCGTTTCGCTATGAAATTATTAAACGAACTAAGGTTCAGATTATTCCAACAAGTAGGGGACAAAGTAGTAGGAAAAGATGGATCAATTATATTTTCTTCATTTATTGACGAATATTTAGGGCTGTCTGAAGATTATATGTGCAGCAATGACTATATTGACCAACTTATTTCACAGTTAAAAGAAATAAAGGCTTTAGCTGAGGAAAAGGGCAAGCAGATTATCGTAATGGTAACCCCAAACAAGGCTGAATTTATGAAAGAACAAATACCAGACAAATACTATAGTATGAAGAAATTATACGATGAAGAAGACAGAAGCATACATCAATTAACGGCAAAAATGAATTTGGAAGGCATACCATATATTGATGGAGCTGCACTATTATTAGAAAAGGCCAACGAATTGACATTTGACGTGTTTCCGTATGCAGGAATACATTGGACACGAGAGGCTGCTTTACACACGCTAAATGCTACATTGGAGAAACTTGAGGAGAATGGTAATAGTCATTTTAAAAGACTCTCTGTAGCAGGAAGGTCTTTACAGAGTGAACCAAAAAGAGATTCTTTGAATAAAGATGATGATCTTTGGCAGCTGATGAACGTATTTTCAAAACCAAATACTCAATACTCATATCCTATTGAGATCGAGGAATTACCAGAGAAGTATGAGCAGCCTGCGATTTTTATACAAGGAGGGAGTTTCTCTTTCTCTATTTGTGAATTATTAGCACAGCATGATATGGTGAAGGATTTAAATTTTTTATTCTATGCCCAGACGCTCTATGATTATGATGAGGAATCCTATGCTATACAGTCCTTGTATGATCAGCGCATCGAGAGAAAAATACAAGATAGCGATATTATTATCTTAGAGGTTAATGAGCAAGCTGTAAATCAAATGGGTTCTGGATTTTATCCTGTTTTGGCTGAAGTACTGAGAAAAGATATACCACAAGACGATCAGAGCTTCCAGGTCTATTATCGCGGATTTAGCCCATGGGAATCACAAGGAAACGCTTCTTGGAAATGGGCGCTTGGAAAGAGCGCACTGTTAGTGTTTCAAAATGTAAGTTTAGATGATTTGCTCGAAGTTACGTTTTGGGTTCCTTACAGTGGTTATATGCAGAATATTGAAAATTTTACCGGTCCCGTTGATATAGATGTGTTTGTGAATGGAGTGTTCTTTCAAGAATATAATTGTTCTGAGGATTCGATTTATACCATTCAAATTCGAGCTGATCAAAAAATAGCTGAACAAGGAGCTGTCATCGAGATACGAAGCCCGTATTCATTTGCCGGTTGGACATCAAGTGGAATAAAGGAGATATCTATGCAAGTTTTGAATGCGGGGAGAGTGGAGTAATGGAATTTGGAACAGTAACTTTTTTGTTTATCTTTTTTCCACTAGTTTTTTTGGGATGCTATATAGTTAAGGATGAACTGCAAAATTATTGGCTTCTCGCTGCCTCAATGCTATTTTATGCATGGGGGGAACCTAAATATATTTTCCTTGTTATTGGACTATCTTTTTTGAGCTATTATTTTGGCTTGGTTATAGATATTCAAGGAAAGGAAATTAGACGTCGAAAAGTTGCGCTCATTATAGCAATACTCATCAATCTTGGAATATTAGTATTTTTTAAATACACTGCTTTTTTTGCAGAAATAATCTTTAAAACAACTGGATTCGATATAAGAAATGCTGTTTTTGTTAATAATGGAAAACTCCCTATTGGGATATCTTTCTTTACGTTTAAAATTGTTTCATATCTTATAGATGTTTATAGAGGAAAAATTGATGTCCAGAAAAAATATACAAATTTAGCATTATATATTTTCTTATTTCCTCAAATGCTTGCTGGTCCAATTGCAAGATATAGTGATATGGCAAGTGAATTAGAAAGCCGGAAAATTACAGCTGATTTAGTTTATAATGGCTTAAATAGATTCATGATTGGATTCTCGAAAAAAATTCTGATATCGAGTACGATGGCTATAGCGGCTGATTATGCTTTTGAACATATCGGGACTTCTTCTGCACTGTCATGGATGGGCGCAGTTTGCTATACACTTCAGATCTACTATGATTTTAGCGGCTATTCAGATATGGCAATAGGTATGAGCATGATGGCAGGTTTCCACATCAAAGAGAATTTTTTACATCCATATTTAGCAAATTGTATGCGAGATTTTTGGCATAGATGGCACATATCATTATCGACTTGGTTCAGGGATTATATATATATTCCGCTAGGGGGAAACAGGAAAGGTACTGCCCGTACTTACTTAAATCAGCTTATCGTTTTTTTTACAACAGGATTATGGCATGGTGCAAACTTCACATTTATTATTTGGGGCCTTTACCATGGTTGCTTTCTTTGCCTTGAGAAGTTTATTGGACAGGAAAAGATTTGTAAGGTTCCTAAAATAATCATGCACGTATATACATTACTTGTTGTTATTGTTGGCTGGGTGTTCTTTCGAGCCAATTCACTTATGGATGCAGTGAATGTCGTAATTACTATGTTTGATTTTTCAAAATGGAATTTGTACGCAATATTGCCAATTGTCAATAAAGAGTTTATATTTTTCTTTTTTATTGCCATTGTTTCAGTGGGCGGTATGCCTAAAAGATTTCAGATGACTGAAAATAGGAATACGATTTTGGTCAACACTATAAGTATTGCAGTTTTTTCTATTGCTGTTCTTTATATGATCGGAACAGACTTCAATCCGTTTATCTATTTACGGTTTTGATATGGGGAGAATATAAGTGAAAAAAATATTTATAACGGGTGGAAATGGTTTTATAGGTAAATATTTGTGCTACGAATGTGAAAAAAGTGGAATAGATTACATGTCGGTCAGCAATTTAAAACCAGAAAATTTAAAGCACGAAAGGCAAATTGATATTTTAGATAGTGACCAACTGATGGATATCCTACTTGATTATCAACCGGATGCAATTATTCATTTGGCTGCAATTGCATCACCCATACACGGAAATCTGTCAGAGATATATAATGTTAATGTAGGTGGAACAGAGAATTTACTGATTTCGGCGCAGAAGGCACTTCCACCTGGCACTAGATTGATTTTGACAAGTACAGCCGGTGTTTATGGAAATCAACCTGTAAGGCGGCTGAGTGAAGATCTACCTTTTAATCCAATAAATCATTACTCTTTCAGCAAGATGGTTACAGAGTTATTGAGTAAGCAGTATTCTGATTATCTAGATATTCATATTGTAAGACCTTTTAATATTGTTGGTGTAGGCCAAAATGAAAATTTTCTTGTTCCGAAACTGGTAAAACATTTTGCTTGCAAAACACCTGAGATTAATATGGGAAATATGGGTGCATACCGAGACTATGTTTCTGTAGAGTTCTGTGCAAAGGTTTTTTTAATGTTGGCTACATGTGAAAGAAATATTCCTGATATTGTGAATATATGCTCTGGCATAGGTCATTCATGCCAAGATGTAGTCGATATGCTCATTAAAATAACTGGATTTGTACCAAAAATTAATTCTACCAATAAATATATAAGAAAAAATGAGGTTTGGAGCCTAGTTGGTGATACAGCACGGATCAATTCCCTTGTTGAAGGAATGTTTCAAACACCTAGTTTAGAGGAAATATTGAAGGATATGCTCCAAGAATACGAAAATGCAATTTGATTAGTAAGCAATAAACCAGTTTTTAAGGCGTCGAAGAAACAGGCTGCAGACCACTCCGCTTGAAGTACGAGGGAAGCAGTCCGTGGAACAATGCTCACGTCTATTCATTCCGGATGCTACTGGGGACTGTGAAGATCATTGTGACATACAGATGTGTACATGCAGGCTGTGGTAAATCAACGCAGCCAAGGGCGCAACTTGGATCAAGACTCTTGGCAGGCGCAGGGATCCGCTACACTTGTCTTATGAACACGTAAAATAAGACAATGAATTGAATAATAAGACAATGCATGCGGCCGACTTATTGAGCATTGAACATGCCCATACTGCATAGGCAATGGCCTTGATAGGACCGCCCTGGTGAGATCAGGGTTGAAAGACGTCCCTGATCTCACCAGAAGCGCAGTGACCTGCATGTCTTTTGGCTGGCAATCCAGCTGAGCGGTCCATGCGTGCAGTGCGCTATTCACGCACAGCCGCGCATATCACGTAGCTACCCAGGAACCTCTCAGGGTGTGACCAGACCGGGCTAACCCTACGGCTGCTCAGAAGGGTACAGCGCAAGAGCGCTTTCTCACCAGTCCTTGGGCATCAGCTCCAGTTCATCGATCTGACGGCCGAGCTCAGAGGCCGGCTGCAAAAGGTACTTGCGGGTTGTATCGATGCTTGTGTGGCCCAGGATTTTCGCCAGCTTGTCAAGGTCGCGATACCTCTCATAGTACTCCTTGGCGAAGAGGTGCCGGAGATTGTGGGGGTAGGCCTTGTTGGAGTCTATGCCGGCAGCCTTA
>CANPZE010000061.1 GCA_947589315.1 uncultured Lachnospiraceae bacterium
CTGTCTATTGTATATGGCGACAGCGGAAACCTCGGACGGGTTGAACTGGCGGAGGCTGGCTGCTCCAGGCTGATCTATATCCAATTCCAAGACGATGAGGAAGCGAAGGAATGCCTTTTGCATTTTGCCGAAAATCAGATGGAGCATATATTTGCAGATATTACCGGCAAGAAGCAAAAACTCGCACGGTTATTCCTGGAAAGCTTTTATGATGGGGAAGCGGTCGAAATTGCCGTTCGGACGGCCACGCAGGAGGAAATGAAAGCAGTCATTGACGCAGATGGAGGGGATCCTGCCGCCGCTGACAATGCCGGAAATTATCCGCTTGAAAATCTAATTATGTTTGACAACGAAACACTCGGCGTCATGCTGCTGTGTACCGACTGCGACTTTCAGGATGCACTGTTTGAAATGGCAGTGGAAATGTTTGAGGAACAGATCAGGCAGCGTCTTCTGGATAAAATAGAAAAGACAGATGATTTTCAGTTGATCAAGGAAGAAATCGATTAGTCGCCAGATACCTTAGGAAGATAGAAGATTCCTTTATGGAGTTTTAGAATAGTTTTACCAGAAGGAGGGAAACCAAAGTGAAAAAATACCCCAACATCAATAAATATTTTAACAGAACGCCAAAGGGCTATCTTATATTTTTGATGCTGTTACATATTTTATGCGGCGGCGGGATTTTTGTATTACTCATTCCGGAAACGGAAATAGGCTGGGGCGTAAAGCTTGGCTATTTAGTGTATGTGATCATCATTTTTTGTGTGATCTATCATTTTTACAGCAATATAGTGACTTTGGCAAAAGCCAAAATGGGGAAGCATTTAAAGAAATATTACGGTTTGAAGGGGGAGGCGCTTGTGGCGCAACTTGACGCCATCGAGGCAGAAGTGGAAAATCCTGTTTATGCGGATGTGTCAAAAAAGCACAAATACAATGCGTTCTTTATTACGGAACACTGGCTTGTCGGGACAGATGGGGTAAATCTTTTGAGAGCGAATGCCTGCAAGCGGGAGGATATTGTCCAATTTGATATGGGCAACATGGTTAAAATCCGCAAAGGGGCGTCTTATATTTATTATATATTGATGGTCACGGACAGGAACAATTACACTTATAAATTTTGGCTCAGGAGCCCGGAACACCTTGAGAGGGCATATGGGGAATTGACAAAATTGACATAAAAATCTTTGTATAATGATAGGGAGTATCTACAATGAACGCAATCTAGCATCTGCTGCTGATAAGCGATATAATAATATGATACTATAGTTAAAAAATACACCTTTTGCAGCGGGAGAAGAAAATCCGTATGCTGCATTAGCGTGGAGGAAATGTAAAAGGAGAGGCAACCATGAAACACAAAAACTTTATTCGACATGTCGCACTGGCAATGAGTATCCTCATGTTTTTTTCGTCCGTTTCGGCAGTCTATGCGGCTTCCATAAAAAGCACTGGCATCAGCAAGAAGGTTTTAGCGGCAGGAATATACAGCAACTGGGAGGGCGTGTCAACGGTCTCGCAGTTTACGGATGAAAAGGGCAACTATTGCTTTGCCTATGATTCTAAAAAATATGTGACTGTCGTCAAAACGGAAAATGGAAAGCCTCTCAAAAAAAAGATTAAGCTGATGAAGGAAAATCCTCTATTCGGCGGCGTGATCTGCGATGCAGAAGGCAATTTCTACCTTGCCTGCGGCAAGGAAAATAAGTCGTCAGATTATACAAAAAATACAATTTTTATCTCCAAATACGACAGCAGCGGAAAGCATATAAAAACGGTTGGTGACAACGGAAGCTCCAGCTGCAGATATTATGGCAAGAATTTTAATACGCAGTGTCCATTTGACAGCGGTAATTGCGCCCTTGCCATAAATGGGAATTACCTGGCGGTGAACTATGCGCGGCTGATGCACAGTGGGCACCAGAGCAATTCGGTTTTTATGATTGATATTCAAACGATGGAAGAGGTCTATCCGGGGGAGATTTACAGCTCCCACTCCTTTGCGCAACGCGCACAGGCCTATAAAAACAGTTTTCTTTTTGCAAGCGAGGGAGACTGTTATAGCCGCGCATTTACAATTTCAAAGCCGAATTATCTGGAGAATGAGGGAGTTTTAGAAGAAGACATTTTTCATTTTTGGGTTAAGAAAAACACCCTGGCCAAATATGATATGGCGACATTAAATGATAATTTTGCCCATATGGGCGACCTGGTAATAGTCGGGGACAATGCGGCGCTTGTGGCGACCTCTGTGAAGGCCCTAAGCTCCAAAGCGTCTTCTCAGACGGAACAACTTTTTATCCAGATTTTCGACCCGACTAAAGAATTAGATGAGGAGTCGGCTTACGTCACATCCGGAACCCGGTCGGGAAAATCTGGCCCCAATGGCACTATCAATGTAACGGATTATGGGGTCAAATGGCTGACTTCCTATTCCAAAAAATATGAAATTTCAAATCCGCAGGCCGTGGCGGATGAAGACGGCAATATCGTGATTTTGTACGAGCTTTACAAGTCGTACCGCTATCTGGGTGTGTACTATATGCGGCTTGACGCAGAGGGCCAGATTGTCACGCCAAGCAAAAAATATTCTGCCGAAGCGAAGCTGAACCCCTGCGAAACGCCGGTCTGCACCGGGGGCAGAGTGTGGTGGACAGCGAATAAGACAAAAGGTAACAAGATGTATATATACAGCCTGGCTGTTTTGGACAAATAAAGGAGAATATTTATGCGCAGGACACCCATATTCCGGATCATAGATTCGCACTGACTGTCACTTCAGTAACATTAATGATTCTGGCTTACTGATTTCCTGTTGCCATCAATTACTGTTAGGAGCAATGCCTGAAGGTAATATTATTGGGGTTTGCCCAAAAGAAGATGTGATTTCAGCAATCAATAATGAAATTCTGTTCACTAAATTTCCCAACACAAATTGTCCATTTTCTCGAAATTCTTCTGCGAGATTGATTTTTGTCCAATCATAGTCATCTTTTTTCTCTCCGTTTAATTTTAGGATCGCACTAAATGACACTGAAAGCTCAAAAATCTCCTCCGGATCAAATTTCAAGAGACGTCTTACCGTGGTACAATTTTAGACCCCAAATGCAAGGATTTCTCATCATATTGATATATAGATTCTGTCTTCAATTCTTCTGCTAATATTTTATTCGTATTTTGTATGTGTCTTTCTGCTTTATGATCATATGAAACATACTCTAAAATGGCCTTTTCTACAGACGCATTTAAAGTATCGCCATTTTTCATTGCTATAATTGCTAATTTCTTATGCAAATCTGGACTTATACGCACATTAAATGTTCCCTTGTACTCTTTATCTGGATCTTTTCCTACTTCTTTGCAAAATTCCAGATAAGCATCCACTGCTTCATGAAATTCTGTTTCCAAATCCTTAATATCTTCACACTCAAAGTCTACTAAATCATTTATTCCCTCTATCTTACCTCTAAGTATGAATTCTACAGAATCAAATTCTATTTTTGTATGATATCCCTTATATTCTAATATATTATTTTTCATTATAATTTATAATTCTCCTAAATTTTGCAGAAACTCTAATAAATCTTTTACTGCACCAAATCTCATAACATCACCAGGATGTGGTTTATGTAGTAAAATAATCTTCTGATCTTCTTTTCGATAAAATTTTACTCTTGAACCAGATGTTTTTCCTTTATTATATTCTACAAATCCCATTTGTTCTAATAAAACTTTAGCTTCAGTATATGTATAATCTTTGGGTTTCATTCGTATTCTGTTTTTTGCTTTTTCAGATTTACTCATTATACAAGGCCTCACCTCTTTGCAACTATATTATAGTTGCATAATACATTCTTTTCATACACTTGTCAAGAATATATTATACAAAAAATAGTTTTTGACAACAATTTTAATATCGTCAGTAAGCATAAATACTTCATATTAACTTTTCTTTTATTTCGTCAAATGTATATGCTTTAGCAATATCCTCTATATTACCAATGTCAAGCCAAATTGTTTCATTTCTGTTGTTTTCAATTTCAGTTGTAAGCACAAATCCATATTCTTTCTGCCACGCAAAGTCTCCTTGTTTTAAAAAAGAATAATATTCTAATCCTTGAGTTATGAAATTCATTACCTGCATTTCATCTTCTAAATTATCGTTATAATAAAACACATCTCCATCAATTATATTTTGATAATTGTCAGTAGCAGTTTTTCTTATTTTATTTATGAAAGAAACTTCATCTTCAATAACAATAATTGTCTCTCCCATTTTTCTTAATTTTTGCAAATTTTTTAAACATAACTGATGTGTTGCACAAAGAACATAATAATTATTTCTATCTGGTACAATATTGAATTTTATTTTCCCTCCGTTTATCGTCTCATATCTCTTTGACATAAAAGTTCCATCAAATTTATCAGTACGCCCTATTTTATCATCTTCCTCCAATTCCCGAAAATATTTAGATTTGCGAAACAGCATGTGTCCATCGCAAAAGGATTTCACATCTTTATTATCAATAAATTTATATATAGCCATTATTTTTCCCCCTAAACTTTAAAATCCTTTCACAATCCTCATAAATTCTTCATACGAATATGCACCATTATAAGATGAATTATTCGTCTCTAACACCATATAATACTTATGCAATCTGCTTAGCATTTCAACCCATTTTCTCCTAAATTCTCAACTATATTGTTCAATCTTTGCAGAAGAAATTGCTTCATTTCTTGAATTTCTTTCCCAAAGTATTCTTCAAAAATCTCCACCTGTTTCATAACCTTATTGAATACTTCCTGATTATACTAAAATGGGTATCCATTCTTAAGCAAACATATTTTAATATTCAGTTTTAATTGTTGTTTCACATTCTGATTATTAAGCCAATCTACAAATGAAGACTTTATATCAATGATTTCCTTTACTTTTTTAGCTAGGTCTTTATACTTGTCTAAGTATCACCACCATAAACCTTCAGTGCTTCACGCATATTGTCACAAATTCCAATATAATCAATAGCCAACCCAAATTCTTTGCCTGGATATTTTCTGTTTACACGGCTGATGGTCTGTATAAATGTTTTGTTAAAGGTTTGTCGTTATATAAACATGTAAGGAAATGAACATATTCAATGATTTTTCAGCAATTTTCTTTTTCGCCATACTACTATTCATCCTTTCCCCTCCCATTCGCTTACTTCATTGAGACTATCCCAAAGAATCTCCTCCTACCTAATTTCCCACACTGTAATATGTTCCGGGGCTTGTCACTTGGTTATAAATATAATAACTTGATGGCTCTTTATCCGTATTTGCATCCAGATTCATCGCAAGTGCCTCATCCATTGTAATTGTACAAGCATCAATAAAAGATTGGTCATCTATATTTTCGTATTTGTAATCTTCAGTACAATATTTTATACAATTGAGAATATCTGCTTTCCACGTCTGGCTTGCCGAGTCATACCGATATACCATAAAACCACTCCATGTGCCCGTTTCAGCATCATACCGGCTTACCTTGTCCATAGTTTCATAATTATAATAATAAGTTTTCCCATCATCAGGAAGTTTGATATTTACATCTTTCATTATAATAGCCGGTGACTCCGTTTTAACAGTTTCCTCGAATTTAGCTCCCGGATAATAATACTCATATCGATTAAAGTATCTCCCGTCATACCACGCATTTGAAAAATATCCGATTGCACCCCAGCCCTGCGAACCTTCTCCAGTGCTACCATCATCATACATAAAGGTATATCCATCTACACTTCCTCCGAATATCGAGGTAAGCAGTGTAAGTTTTACATAACTTCCCTCTTTCCCAACAGTTTTACGGACAGATTCCCATGTAAGCTCCGGCTCATCCTTAGGTTCTTCCTTGACTTCCAGTTTCCCATATTCCTGAATCATTGACGAAACATCTGCTGGGTTACACTTCATATATGCATCATCGTTAGAACCGTCAAATAAATACCAATACTTAATCTGATCGGCATTGATTCCCTGTCCTCCGCCTGATCCCGCACCTCCGTATGATCGGGTTTCACCATTATATGTTACATCAATGAGATAATGTGCCATAGAAGACCACTTGATACTCACTGTGCTGTCAAGTTCCTCAGCAACTGACCACATAATAGACGGAAAACCTAACGAATCGTATCTCATTGGATACAGAGCGGATACAAGCATCGACTCACCACTACTTCGATAATATGGACTTTGAATATAAAAGGTCTGATCTACATGTGGTGAAGTCGAAAGCCCATAATATGGTGCTGTAGTACTTTTTTTCTGTTCACCCAATACATATACTCCACTGTAAAGACATTCTTTCTGAAAGCCACTCTGAATCCCCGATAAATTATCAAAATATGGTTTGCTGCTATCTCCATAAGCCGATATTAAATAGTCAACAACATCCTTAAGCGCTTCAACTTGAACCGTTACTGCAGTATCTTTATATTCATATTTCTTTTCATAAGTGGTCTCACCTGTACTTAAATCCAAAACCTGAGTTTTTCCTACCACTTTTCTTGCCTGGAGGCATAATTCTCCACCATCGGTATCGGCTCCGGAAACTTCTGCGATATATCCGCCTTTAACCCTCCTCGTTTCTTTATTCTCATATTTTACATCTGCAAAAACAATATCTGTAGGAGCTATTCTGCTGAACTTTCCTTCCCCATATGTTCCTCTCTGCGGATATTTTGTTTCCTTATCTGCAAACTGAAATGAGTCTGGATCCGGATTATCTGTCTTAATATAAAAATACGAGTTGAAGGGCGCCATAAGCGGAAGCACTTCATACGAGTATTTCTCCACATTTTTCCAATCTGTTGTTGGTGTTGACGTATTTTTCGGTTTTGATGACGCCTTTTTTTTATTTTTCACAGTCACTTTGCAAACTAGTTTCGTCTTGCCAATGGTAGCCTGTATCTTTGCGGTTCCTTTTTTCTTGCCTTTGATAGTCACGGCTACATTGCTTTTCTTCTTCAGAGTAATGCGTTGTTTGCCAGACAGAATTTTCCATTTCACTTTTTTCTTTGTGTTTTTTACTCTGAGTGTTTTGCGCTTTCCCTTTGTGACAGACAGTTTCCTGGCGCTCAGGGTGACCTTTTTAGCTGCTAATACTTCGTTGGCTGGAATAATGTTAAGCAGCAAAGCAACAGACACTCCACATGCAATCAGCTTTTTCTTGATTCCCATAATATTCGCTCCTCCTGCTATTGTTTTATTCTTTCTAACATTCCTATTCCTTCTTCAATAACATAGATATCATCAAAACTTTTTGATACTTTGATTACATGGAATATTTTATAGTATTTTTGTATCTGAGGCAACAAATTTCTTTATCTTTATATGGTTTTCTGTTAAAATATCGTTAGTTTTAAGGAAACCATTCAAAATTTAGCAATCATTGGCCTTGGGGCAAGAAGTATATCATTTGAGGCTGTCTGTTACTATGAATATGCAACCAAAACTCTGGGAGTAATAACAAAATTTGTTATATTCCGTAAAACCGCATAGATACTGTATGGTTGAAGTTTTTCCCATGTATAGAAAAGAAGATAGGAGTAGGGTGTTTTGAATACTTGTTTAAAATTAATAGAAGAAAAATATAAGATTACAGCTCTCAAAGAATTGGCACAAAAAAAAGACTCAAAGGTTTATAAGGGACAAATCGGCTCACAGAAAATTATATTGAAAATACAAAAGAATATTACTAATTATAATAGGGAAAAAATTTCACTTGAAATTTTGAAGGAAAAAGATGTTAATGTGCCGCAGTTACTTTATTACGGAATCATTGAAGATAATGAACCAACAGGATATTTGATTGAAAATTTTTTGGATGGGGAAACAATGCTTGATGTATATAAATATAAAGATATTCACCAGAAAGAAAAGATGATTTTTCAAGTTGGAAAACATTTAGGCTTATTAAACACTTCTTTTGATAGAAATGAATTGGAAAAAAGCGAATTGTGGAAATATGCATACGATAATTGCACCTCTTATTCCCAATATAGTTTTATACATTTTTATGAATTAGAAATGCATAAATGGATTGAAAGAGTAAATACAGTAAAAATAGATCGTTCATCTTTTGATATAATATTTCATGCTATTTCTCAAGTAAAAGAGGTTGAAAACAGTTTTATTCACAGAGATTATGGATTTAGGAATATTATGGTTGAAAACGATGAAATAAAGGGTGTGATAGACTTTGAATATGCAATACCCGGTGATATGTATTTTGATCTATCAAAAATAATTTTTAATGATTTAGATTTTTTTTGTGATAATCATTTAAGAAATATTTTTTTTGAGGGTTGGAGTTATAGTACAGGTAAAAAAATAGATTGGACGAGACTATGGCTGTATTTGGCTATACAGGGAATGGGGGCTATACAATGGGTTAACCGTCAAGACAATCCTATAATCATTAAGGCCAATCAAACGTATAAGAGAAAAGGTCTTGATATATTGCAATATGCTTGTAAGAAATTAAAATAGAAAATGGTGAGGGGGCTCTTGTGAAAATAGGATCATGGTCTCCCCCCTCCAAAAATGGGAATTATTTTTCCAATGAATTTGCAAAATTTATTAACTCTTTACACATTTCATCACTTTTATAATGATGAATACTTTTTACTTCAATTACATCATTTGTTCTGGTTTGCTGATTTTCTGTTGCCAAAATGTTGCCATATCTTTATATAATAAATTTCGGTATATTAACAACTCCAAGCACATTCATCTTTTACAAATACGAAACAACATAAAAAGTTACAGTGAAGAATCCGCTTTCTTCCATAATTCCGACCGCTCCAACCGCATAACTCTTCCAGACATTTCAACTTCATGCTCAATTTTGCACACTAACTCTTTAAACACATCATCATCATAACCAGCCATTTTCAATTGTTCAGCCGCATTTTCCTTTTCTTTCAGATAATCAGAAAAATTCTCACCTACTGTTCTAGAATACTGCGATACTTCTCTTTCATAATCTTGAAATATTTTTTCAAGTTTAGCATTTAAAATGGACAAATCGGTTTCCCACACAGCAACTTGAGAAAAAGTCGGCAATGTTTCAAGCATATTCTTAAACTTTAAAGTTTCCGCTTCTGTTAGCTTTGACTCCACCGAAAAATGATTTAATCCAATATAATCAACCTGCTTATTTAATAAATGGCTACGGCAGTTCATTAGATATGTTTGTCGAAGAACCAGCTCTGTTTGCGGCTGACACTTAAGATATTCCCGCATAGTATACAACGAATCCGTATCGCTCCGTAAAACAGAACGGAAAGTGTCAAAAGGAGCACAATAATCCGCCGCATCAATCTTTCTATCATAAAAACACTGCAAGTCCTCTTCTGTCAAATTACTTTTTACTCCCTTAACCCCTAATAAAGCATTTGCAGCATCATTACATATAGTTTCCGCCTGAACTCGTTTATTTTCAGACATGTCTTTTAAATATTCGCCAATTTTTTCAAGCGCCTCTTCAAAAATTCGGTTTCCAATATCCATTTGTATGAATAATTGTATCAAATTCTCCCATGCATCCATTTTTATCACCTCTATTTCCAATTCATGAAGAATAAAGTATTCCAAAACTTGCAAGCTTATCAGAAGCCTCCCTTAAAAGTTGCCGCTTCATCAACAGACCACTTTCCATTTCACTAATTGTCCCACTAGAGTATCTTGGATCTAATACTTCACGCAAAATTGGTACATACAAAAGACCATCCAGCAATGTTTTTTTCTCTTTTTCATCCAAAGATAATAGTATAAGGGAGAGAGCCGCATAAAGCAATTCCACATACCGCAAAAAATACTCCTGCAATAATTCAATAATACAATTTCTATTTTGTAATGAATACTTGGAATTTTCAGCAAATAATAGAGGCGCAAATTTTGCCAATTTTATTACAATATCTTTGTGTCGAACGGGCTCTTCAAATAATTCCCCTAATATGTTACAGGGTATTTTATTACCTGGTGTGTTAATCAAAGACAATACTTTCCCATGATTGATCGTGTTAATACTTAGCATGACTAATTCATTCTCTATAATTCTTGCCTCGACAGGAACATCTGCACATCTATCCCGCATACACTCTAAAAGCTTCTGTTCTAACTGAAGTTCTCTTCCCAAATATCCAAGCGCAGAAATAAGTGTATTCATGGCATATTTTACGGTTTCGTAGCTGGGGATACCTCCTTTAGTATCCTTATTGATTACTTCTACCCTATTGTGATTACTTGGAATATCTGCAAAATTAGGTTGAGAAAATACAGTATGGCATAAATCCACCGATGCATCGGCTGCATTTTCCTGACGCCTTTTTTTATCTTTACTTTTGCCATATGCCCAGTCACAGATCCCTTTTATCACAATCCATTCCTGAATGCCTTGATTAGCCGCCGCAGAATATACACCAAAGGCCTCCATATCTCCTCCAATAGCATTCGGAAATTTGGAAAACAGTTCATCCCTAAACATTTTGTTATCTACCAGCTTTTCTCCAGAGAGCAATTCTCCAGTATGTGTTTTCACTAGATTCTGATCAATTGTATAAACCCATTCACAGTGAGCAAATCGGTTATATAAAATATTTCCACTTTCGGGAACTGTGGAACGCTGTTCGTCCCATCCCTTTGCCTTTTTTTCCAACTCATAATTACGGACAGATTTTGCAATTAGCACATCGCCTAGCTTCTGTTTCTTCTGATCCCGTCCAAAAGCGATCCCTACCATAACAATCCCATCCGGTTGCCACTGCTGAATCGCATCTGTCACTGTTACAATTGCCGCACGCTTGCCGACAGCCCCCATATCATCACATTGAATATGAATAATTGGATAAAGGCCAAGCATTCCTATATAATATGTATACATACCTACAGGGCATTTGGATATATCATTCCCCCTTATTGGAAGCATTCTCTTATGAAGCGCCTTGCTTTCAGTTTCGGTTGCCGTAACAAATAAAAATAACGATTTATCCTGAATATGCGACCATACTTGAGTTTTTGTGACTATTTCCATATAGACCTTCCTTTCCTATAAATTGCAATATATTTTCTTATATTCTAAGCCCCACTTTATTCCCACCCCATGGCAATAATGATCATGGTGCTGAATCTTCTGATTGCAGCGATGGCTGTGGTTGTGCCGGCAGGAAAAATTTTAAAGAGTAATATTGTAAATGAAATAGAAAAATAATGTCTGAATAAAATGCGCGAATATGCAGAATTGAAAATCTCCCTTTGTTTTGTTCAAAATGTAAGCAAGAAAGGTAATCAATGTTAAAAATTCTATTCTGGCTGTATTGGAGAATGGAAGCCGGTTGACCACATCGATTGTCAGATACTGCTTGATAACTAAAACTTCCCATAGCAAAATGGGCCTCGCCCTTTTCAGTATGAGAAGTTTTAGATTTCTACTTCATTTCTTGATTTTTCATCATCTTCTACTATCGGATGCCCTTCTTAATCTGACGCTCTTTTTAATTTGATGCGCTGTAATATGTTCCCGGACTTGTCATCTGGTCATAAATATAATAACTTGTCGGCTCTTTATCCGTATTTGCGTCCAGGTTCATCGCAAGCGCCTCGTCCATTGTAATGGTACACTCATCAATAAACTGTTGGTCATCGACTTTTTTAAACTGTTCATCTTCATTACAATAGGTAAGTTTCCCCAGAACATCAGCCTTCCATGTCTGGCTTTCCGGATCATAATTATATTGCATAAAGCCGCTCCACTTGCCCGTTTCGGGATCATATTGGTCTGCTTTATCTATCGGCCGATAATTAAAATAATATGTATTCCCATCATCAGGCAGTTTGAGCGTAACGTCCTTCATAACAAGCGATGGCGACACGTCCTCAACAGTTTCCTCAAATTTTGCACCCGGATAATAATACTTCAATCGATTAAAGTACCTTCCATCGTACCATGCATTGCTAAAATATCCAACAGCGCCCCGACCCATCGATGACTCCAAGGTCGAGCCATTATCATACAAAAACGTATATCCTTCCGCAGTCCAGCCAAATATCGAGGTGATCACCGTAAGCTTTACATAAGCCCCGTCTTTCCCAACCGTCTGACGGACAGATTCCCATGTCAGTTCCGGCTGATCCTTAGGTTCTTTCGGAACTTTCAATTCGCCATATTCCTGAATCATTGCTGATATCTCTTTTAGGCTGCGCTTCATATACGCATCGTCAGCGGAACCGTCAAAAGTATACCAATACTTAATCTGATCGGCATTTATCCCTTGTCCGCCACCAGATCCTTCGCCGCCGTAGCAGCAGGTTTCACCATTGTATGTCACATCGATGAGATAATGTGCGTCAGAAGACCATTGAACAGTCGCTGTACTGTCAAGTTTCCTGGCCACTGTCATCATGACAGACGGAAACCCTATCGAATCATATCTCATCGGATACAGCTCCGATACCAGCATCGATTTGTTGCCAGTCATATGATACGGACTTTGGATATAGAAGTCCTGGTCTACATGCGGCGAAGTCGAAAGTCCATAATATGGCGCCGCTGTATTCACTTTTTGTTCGCCTAATACATACACGCCTCTGTACAGACATTCATCTTGAAAACCGCTCTGGATCCCCGATAAATTATCAAAATAAGATTTACTGCTATCTCCATAAGTCGATATCAGATAGTCAACAACATCCTCCAGCGGTTCTACCTTAACCGTTATGGAAGTATCATTGTATTCATATTTCTTTTCATAAACCGTCTCGCCGGTATTTAAATCGAAGACAGGAACGGCACCGGTTATTCTTCTTGTCTGAAGGCATAATTCCCCACCGTCTGTGTCGACTCCGGAAACTGATGCAATGTATCCGCCCTTAACTCTTCTAGTCTCCTGGTCTTCATATTCTACATCTGAAAAAATGTCGTCTGTGGGTGCAATATTGCTAAATTCGCCTTCCTCATATGTTCCGCTCTGCGAATATTTTGTTTCCTTGTCTGCAAATTGAAAGGAATCCGGATCCGGATTATCTGTCTTAATATAAAAATATGAGTTGAAAGGCGCCATAAGCGGGATCACCTCATACGAATAGTTTTCAACATTGACCGGAGCTTCTGTCGGGTTTACGGTCTCTACAGGCATTGTCGTAGCCGATGGCCCGGGTGTCTCTGATGGCCCGGTCGTCTCTGACGGTCCGGCTGTGATCAACGGTCCGGCCGTAATTGACGGTCCGGCCGTAATTGACGGTCCGGCCGTAGTTAACGGTCGGACCGTAGTTGAGGGTCTGGTCGTAGTTGACGGTCTGGCCGTAGTTGATGGTCTGGTCGTAGTTGATGGTCTGGTCGTAGTTGATGGTCTTCTGCTTTCTGACGGTTTTGAGCTCTCTGACGGTTTGTTTTTTACAGTCACTTTACAAAGCAATTTCGTCTTGCCAATGACCGCCCTCACTTTTGCTGTTCCCTTTTTCCTGCCTATGACCGCCACTGCAATATTACTTTTCTTCTGCAGGGTAATGCATTTCTTCCCGGATAAAATCTTCCATTTCACTTTTTTCTTTGCGTTTTTTACTTTGAGTGTCTTACTCTTTCCCTTAACGACAGTCAGCGTCCGTACGCTTAACCCCGGCTTCTTTGCCGCTGACACAGATACGCCGCCGGCTGGGATTGCCGCAAATAGCAAAGCAAAAGATATTCCGTATGCTATCCATTGTCTTACCGTTGTCATAACAGCCCTCCTTTTTGCCATTGTCCTGTCTCCTCATTAAACATCTATCTTTTAGTACATCATCTTATACTTTTACTATTATCTCTTTCTAATATCTTCTAATTCAACTAACGCATCATATAATTCTTGCCGAAGTTCATCTTTCGATAAGCTGCGCACATAATTTTTAAGGCTAATATAATGCTGCCTCTCTCTTTTTCCTTCCTCTTTTTCCCATTCTTCTGCCTGTTTCAAAAAATCTTCAGCC
>CANPZE010000062.1 GCA_947589315.1 uncultured Lachnospiraceae bacterium
CTACCATCCGCCCCCATTGGCTGGCTTCCTGCAAGGTAGCAAAAAGCTTGGGGCTTTCCCGGAAAGGAGACAATTTCTCCGGCTCCTTCTTATTGGGCAGGTGAAGCAGGAATCCATCCCGATACAGCTCCAGGTCAAAATATTTTAAAATACCGGTAGACGGAGGCATATAACCATAGTAATAGTCCTGAAAGCCGTCCAGCGTATATATATTGACCCTGGACACTCTTCGATACTCAAACAGACATTTCTTGTCATACATCTTATATCTTTCAAAGATTTCTAAGGCCTCTGAGGTACTGACAGACCGCTTTTCAAAGGGAATGTCCTTCTCCACCAGTTCCCTCATATACCTCTTAACCTGATCCAGATCCTGCGGGGTAACGGTAATCCCCTCTGCCTCGCAATAGCAGCTGTCCCCCAGCATATGGCGCACAAAAACATTTTCCAGCCCCCGGTCTCCCAGCACATGATAAAAAGCGCGGAGCATCAAAAGAGTAACTCCCCGGACATAGGTCTTATGGCCGCTCTGTTCTGCAGTGGTCAGGAATCTGATCTCCCTGTCCCCGGTCATCGGGGAATTCAGCTCGATCAGCTGGGTTCCCTCTCCAGCCAGGATAATATCATGAGGATAGTGCTGCTGAAATTCCTTTGCAGCCTCCCAATATGTAGTCCCCTCCGGGTATTCTCTTTCCCGGCCTCCAGCCTTGATACGTACCATATTCATCCTTTCCCCGCCTTTCTTATCTCATTCTTTTGTGCTGCCGGATCTGTCCTAATGTCCATGCCGCCTGGCCTCTCTTCTGCTCCAGAAGCTCCCTTCCGTCTCTGGCGTGCCTGGATTGCCCTGTCAGAGAATCCAAGATATTGTCAAGCCTTACCAGCTCCCCCTCTACAAACTTCTCTAAGACACTATCGGCAGACCGGATCAACCTCTCTCCATAAATGTATTCTTCTTCCCGGAAATAATGCTGCTCCCCCGGAACAGCATGAAGGATCACATAATATTTCCCCTGTTCCACAAGCATCTCTTCCCGGTCTATGGCAAATCCCAGATCGTGGAGCAGATGCCGCACCAGATAAGGCTCTGACTGGGGGGAGAGTACCAATTCCTTCACCGTTCCCACTACCTGGGGGCTGTCCCGGAGGATTCTGCAGATCAGGCCGCCTCCCATGCCACTGACCAACAGGGTATCAGCCTCCCCCGGCTGTAAGGCTTTTGCCCCGTCAGACAGGCGGGTAACAATAACATCATCCATCTGATATTGCCGGATATGTTCCCTGGCTCTCTCCAAAGGGCCCTTGTTAATATCCATGGCGATGACCCTCTGCGCCAATCCCTGCCGCACCAGATAAATCGAAGTAAAACCATGGTCACAGCCGATATCTGCCACCACTCCTGCTGACTGTACATTCCAGGCCACCCGCTTCAGCCGTTCTGATATCCGTAGTTCCATTACTCCAGATAATCCTTTAACTTACGGCTCCGGCTGGGATGGCGCAGCTTCCGCAGCGCCTTTGCCTCGATCTGACGGATGCGCTCGCGTGTTACCTTGAACTCTTTCCCTACCTCTTCCAGAGTCCTGGCTCGTCCATCTTCCAGGCCAAAACGCAGCTTCAATACTTTCTGTTCTCTCTCGGTCAGGGTTCCCAATACTTCATCCAGCTGTTCCCTGAGTAATGTGAAGGCGGCTGCCTCAGCAGGCACCGGCACATTATCGTCTTGGATAAAGTCTCCCAGGTGACTGTCCTCTTCCTCTCCGATAGGGGTCTCCAGAGATACCGGCTCCAGGGAAATCTTCTGGATCTCCCGCACCCTGTCTACCGGCATATTCATCTGCTTGGCAATCTCTTCCGGATAAGGCTCTCTTCCCAGCTCCTGTAACAGCTGCCTCTGTACCCTGACAAATTTGTTGATGGTCTCCACCATATGGACCGGAATCCTTATGGTTCTGGCCTGGTCGGCAATGGCCCGGGTAATAGCCTGGCGAATCCACCAGGTAGCATAGGTACTAAACTTATACCCCTTTTTATAATCAAACTTCTCTACCGCTTTGATCAATCCCAGATTTCCCTCCTGGATCAGATCCAGGAACAGCATGCCTCTGCCGACATAACGCTTGGCGATGCTCACTACCAGGCGAAGATTAGCCTCTGCCAGCTTTTTCTTTGCTTCCGGATCTCCTTCTTCCATCCTTCTGGCCAGATCCACTTCCTCCTCTGCGCTCAGCAGCGGGACCTTACCGATCTCTTTCAAATACATGCGCACCGGATCTTCAATACTGACGCCATCCGGGACGGACAGATCAAGATTTTCAATCTCTTCCGCATCCGGCGTGTCTCCCTCGGCCTCCATCTCTAAAATAATGTCGTCATCCACATCATCCTTATCGTTGGAAATGCGCAGTACGTCCACACCATTCGATTCCAGGAACTCAATGATCCGCTCCATCTTCTCCTCATCCAGTTCCATATCGCCGAAGAAATTATTGATCTCCTGGAGTTCCAGTACATTTTTCTTACTCTTGGCCAGCTCCTTCAATGCGCCCAGAGATTCTATAAACTTATTTTCCTCCCGGGCGCCGTCCTGCTTAGCCCCCTTAGAGGATTTCCCGCCTTTTCCGCTCTTGCCTCCTGTAGCGCCTTTCTTTTCCTTCCCAGTCTCCTTACTGGCGGCAATCTCCTTCCCTCCATCCTCATTTTCCGTGACAGCAGGCTTCTGCCCTTCCGCACTCTTTTTACTGGCAGCGCTTTTCTTCTTCTCACTGCCCTTCCCACTGGCAGAGCTCTTCTTTTCTTCCTCTTTCTTTCCGCCGGCAGAACTCTTCTTCTCTTCCTCTTTCTTTCCGCCGGCAGAACTCTTCTTTTCTTCCTCTTTCTTCCCGCCGGCAGAACTCTTCTTCTCTTCCTCTTTCTTCCCGCCGGCAGAACTCTTCTTTTCTTCCTCTTTCTTCCCGCCGGCAGAGCTCTTCTTCTCTTCCTCTTTCTTCCCGCCGGCAGAGCTCTTCTTCTCTTCCTCTTTCTTCCCGCTGGCAGCCGCCTTTACCTGTTCTTTGTCCTGGGTACTGGCAGCGCTTTTCTCCTTCTTTCCGGACTTTTTCGTAGATTTAGCGGCAGTTTTACTTCCAGATGCCTTTGTAGATTTCTCTTCTGTTTCCGCCTTTGAAGTTTTCTTTGCCTGCTCTTTTTCTGACGCCATAAATGTCCTTCCTTTCATTATGTATTACTATTAACCATCTTTTAAAGAAATATGCAGTTTATTACGGCCTTGCAGTTCTTTTCGCTGATCGATCAATCTCTGCAGTTCACCAAGATCCGTACTCTGGCCTGTCTGTTTTTCCAGGCTGTATTCTTTAATCTTCATGACCAGCTCATTGACCGCCTTTTCTCTCTCGGGAAGAGTTAATTCTCCCTTCAGGTTTGTCTGGAACATAGCCGCTACCGCATTCTGCTCTTCTGCTTCCTGGAAATGGCTGATGATCCGGGCAGGGATCACCTCTCCCTCCTCCAGCTGCCGATATAAAAGTTCTGCCACAGTCCGGTATTGGCCATCCATAAAATCCTGGGGAGTAATGGTATCCTTAATTTGTCCATACAGCTCCGGCTCCTCAATCAGCCAGGACAGCAGCAAACGGTAGGAATAGAGGATCCCCTTTTCCGGCTCCGGGCTGTTTCCCCGCCTCTGCCGCCTGTTCCTGTCTTCCATTGCCTCCTGGTATCCTTCCGGCATCTGATTGCCATAACGGATAACCAGCCGTTTCAGATCCTCAATCCGTATATTGTACTGCGCCGCCAGCGCCTCTTGGTAATTATCTCTTTGGATCTTGTCCTCAAAGACCAGGAGCTTTCTCGCCATTTCATGTATAAATTGGGTCTTTTGCTCTGGATCTGCCATAGAATATTCTCTCTCTAATATCTGGATCTCAAAGAAAAAACTGTTCTGAGCCTTGTCCATCCGCTGGGCAAATTCTTTCGCCCCCAGATTGCTGATAAATTCATCAGGATCTTTATAAGGCTCCATATGCACTACTTTCCCATTGATACCTGCCCGCCGCAGTATGGGAATAGCCCGCATCGCCGCCTTGACCCCTGCCCCATCGCTGTCATAAGTCAGCAGTACCTCCGAAGTATACCGCCGGAGCAAATTGGCCTGCTGTTCGGTAAATGCCGTACCCAGGGAAGCCACGGCATTAGTAAACCCTGCCTGATGCAGAGCGATAACATCCATATACCCTTCGCATAAGATGATATTCTTATGCCTTCCCTTCTTGGCATAATTCAATCCAAACAGATTGCGGCTTTTATCAAATATTTTTGTCTCCGGGGAATTGAGGTATTTGGGCTTGCCATCTCCCATTACCCGTCCCCCAAAGCCAATGACCCGGTTATTGACGTCCATGATCGGGAACATCACCCGGTTCCAGAATTTATCATAGACGCCCCGTTCTTCCATCTTAAACAGGCCAGACTCCTGCAATATCCGGTCGTCATAGCCCTCCTGCTTCAGATACCGGTACAGCTCGCCGCCCCCCTGGCCGGCATATCCCAGACCGAAGCGAAGGATCGTCTCGTCTGTCAGCCCTCTTCCCCGAAGATACTCATATCCCAGTGTCCCTCTGGAGGATTTCAGTACCCCATAGTAATAGCGGGCCGCCTTTTTATTCACTTCCAGAAGAGACGCCCGAAGACTTTCCTGTTGTTTTTCCCGGGACGTCAATTCCTGTTTGGGAAGTTCAATCCCTGCCCTTTGCGCCAAATGTTCCATCGCCTCTGGAAAAGTATAATTCTCATACTCCATCAGAAAGGTGATCACATTCCCTCCCACTCCACAGCCAAAGCATTTATACATCTGCCGGGAGGGGCTGACCGAAAAGGAGGGGGATTTTTCATTATGGAAGGGACACAGGCCCACGTAACCGCTTCCGGAACGCTTCAGCCGGACATAGCTGCCGATCACATCCACAATATCACTGCGGGACCGCACCTCCTCGATCTGCTCCTGCGAATACCTGGCCAAGGCTCCCCACCTCCTTATTTCATCTGAACAGAGATCATAACCCCTTCTATTTAGTTATTCGACACAAAGTCCATATTTCCTTTTTTCTTTTAAAAAATTTTAAATTTATTTTAACGCTGTTCTATTCCTACCAGGCTCCAGGACTTGGGGATCATGATCTCTTTATACAGATTGACTGCATATCGGTCGCTCATGCAGGCAATAAAGTCACAGACAGCCCTCTCCTTACTTTCTCCCTCGCGGATCAGCAGGAGAAACTCCTCTGAAAGCTTATCCACATGATGAATATAGTATTCATACAGCTGCTCGATCATGTTCTCCACCTTCTTCTCCTCCCCTTTGGCTACAGGGTTGGTGTAGACATGGTCAAACAGATACTGCCGCAATGTAAACATGGATTTCTGCACCTGGGGTGACATCTGAATATCGTCACTGTCTTCGCTGTGACGCACGATATCGTGCACTAATGTGTTCAAACGCTTATTGGTGCTATGTCCCAGCACATCCGTCAACTGGGAAGGAAGCTCGTCCTCCCGGATGATGCCGGCCCGGATCGCATCGTCAATATCAGAATTGATATAAGCAATCTTATCCGACAGGCGTACAATCTTCCCTTCCAGAGTAGCGGGGATCATCCTGGTCTGGTGCTTTAAAATGCCGTCCCTTACCTCCCAGGTCAGATTCAGTCCTGCCCCTTCCTTTTCCAGCCTCTCCACTACCCTTACGCTCTGTTCATTGTGGCAGAAGCCTCCGAGATCCTGCGTAATCCTGTTCAGGGCCCTCTCCCCGGCATGGCCGAAGGGAGTATGTCCCAGGTCATGCCCCAGGGCAATAGCCTCTGTCAGGTCTTCATTCAACCGCAGCGCCCGTGCAATCGTCCTGGCATTCTGAGCCACCTCCAGAGTATGGGTCATCCTGGTCCGGTAATGGTCCCCCTCCGGCGCCAGGAATACCTGGGTCTTTTGCTTTAATCGGCGAAAGGCCTTGCTATGTAATACCCGGTCCCGGTCCCTCTGATAATCTGTCCGGATATCGCATTGCTCCTCTTCCCGGTCCCTTCCTCTGCTCTCATCTGCAAAACTGGCATGACGGGCCAAAATCTCATGTTCTCTCTGCTCCTGCTTCTGCCGCAGGTTCCTCTCCGGATCCTTGATCTGAATCATTTTTCCCTCCCCCTTCATGATAATGCCATGGCTTCTTTTCCTTTCCGTCCGCTAGACTCTCTCTCCCAGATAATAGAAGCCTTTGCTTTCCCTGAGACGTACCGGCACAATCTGGCCGATCAGAGAAGCATCTCCCGGAAAATGTACCAGATAGTTGCCCCCAGTGCGCCCGGTTACCAAAGAAGCATCCTGGCGGTTGACCTCTTCCACCAGCACCTGTTCCGTCTGTCCCAGGGACGCCCTGGCCTTCTCTGCCCCGATCTCCTGAATCCTGGCCAGCAGACGCTGAAACCGTTCCTTTACTACAGGTTCCGGTATCTGCTCTTCCATAGATGCCGCCGGAGTTCCGGTCCGCTTACTGTAGATAAAGGTAAAGGCGCTGTCATACTTCACCTTCTCCACCACATCCATAGTCTCGGCGAAGTCTTCCTCTGTCTCCCCGGGAAACCCCACGATAATATCTGTAGTAATGGCAATATCCGGTATTTCTGCCCGCAGCTTTTCCACTAACAGAAGATAATCCTCTTTGGTATAGCGCCGGTTCATCTTCTTCAGCAGACGGCTGCTGCCCGACTGCAGGGGCAGATGGAGCTGGTGGCAGATTTTGCGGGACTCTTTCATCACCTGGATCAGTTCATCCGACAGATCCTTGGGATGGGAGGTCATAAAACGGATCCGCTCCAGCCCCGGTATCTCTTCCACCCTCTGCAGCAGCTGGGCGAAGGACAGGGAATTGTCCAGATTCTTCCCATAGGAATTTACATTTTGGCCCAATAACATAACCTCCACTACACCATCCTGTACCATACACCGGATTTCTGCAAGGATATCCTCCGGCTCCCGGCTCCGTTCCCGTCCTCTCACATAAGGAACGATGCAATAACTGCAGAAGTTATTGCATCCAAACATAATATTGATCCCACTCTTAAAGAAATATTTCCGCCTATTGGGAAGTTCTTCCACGATCTCTGTAGTATCTTCCCAGACAGCAACGACCATCTTATCCCTGCTTTTCTCATCCAACACCTTCATGGCCATCAGCTCCGCAAATTTGAAAATATTATGGGTGCCGAATATAATATCCACATTCCGGAAGCTTTTTTCTATGTAGGCGATCTCTTCCGGCTCCTGCATCATACAGCCGCAAAGCATGGTGAGCATGTCCGGATTCTTCTCTTTATATTTCTTGGCCTGTCCCAGATGGCCATATACTTTCTGATTGGCATTTTCCCGGACCGTGCAGGTATTGTACAGTGTCAGGTCTGCCTCTTCCTTCTCCGTAATCTCATATCCGATACATTTTAATATTCCGGAAAGCTTTTCCGAATCTCTGGCATTCATCTGGCATCCAAAGGTCTTGACACATGCCTGTAAGGGACGCCCCTTTCTCTCCGTCTGCTCCCTGCTCCAGTCCTGGAGCAGACGGATAAAGTAATACTGCCGCTCCGGTTCCTGCTCCGGCGGCGGGCAGGTAATATCTATCTCCCGTATCTTTTCATCGATCCCGCTATAATCTGTCATGGCTGCCTCCTGTATACTGAATCTCTGCCTTATAAGCCTAGAAATCAATATAACAGATAACACCCCCGGTTGACAAGATGCCGGACCCCCTTACCTTTCTTCTTCCTGAAATTCCAGCCGGACACAAAACAGATCCCCATCAATCTCCACGGTTAAGCTTCCCCCCATCAGCGAAGCCAGGTCAGAGGCAATAGATAATCCAAGCCCGCTCCCCTCTGTGCTTCGCGCCTCATCCCCCCGGACAAAGCGTTCCTTCAACTCCTGGGCTGTGATATTTAACTGCTCCCGGGATATATTTTTCAAGGTAAGGAGGGTCTTTCCTTCCTCCTGCCAAAGCCGGAGATAGACTCTGGTGCCAGGCAGGGAATATTTCACTGCATTGGAATAAATATTTTCCAGGATCCGGTACAGATACCTCCCATCCCCATAAAGCAATACTGCCTCCTGGGACAATTCCGATATCAGCTCCAGCTGATTCTGGCTGAACTGTTCCTGGAATTCCCCGTTGGTCTGCAGCACCAATTCATTCAGATCCAAGCGGGCCATAACCAGATCCACAGCGCCGCTCGAGGCCTTGGAAGCCTCCACCAGATCTTCGATCAATATGCGCAGCCGCTGAGACTTGCTCTCCAGCACCTCCAGATACTCGGCGATCCGTTCTCCCTGCGCTTCTTCCTCTCCCTCATAGGCCCGCTTCAACAGATCCACATAATTGATAATGGAAGTCAGAGGGGTCTTAATATCATGGGATACATTCGTGATCAGTTCCACCTTCATCCGTTCACTTTTCACGGCTGTATCTACCGCTTTTTCCAGCCCGATCCCAATTTCATTCAGCAGACAGGCCAGTTCCTTCTTTTCCTGCGCTACCGGTTCCTGATCCATGTCTGCCAATGGATGCCCCATCTCTCCCTGCGCAAGCAGCCTTGCCCCGCAAAGGATCTTTTCATCTGCCAGGGCATTCTGCATACTGTCCTGCAAAAGTTTTTTGTAAAATATCCCAGAAGCTATGGTGATCAGGGCAAAGATTCCCAGGGTAAACAGCAGTATGTTATAATCCTCTGGATTCATGGCGACCACCCATATTGCCATCCAGGCTCCCAACAGGACAAGGAAAAGGCTGATAATGCACAGCAGGATGAGAGTACGGTACCGCTTTCTGGCAGACAGCTGGTTCATCCACTCCATCCATTGCATTCTCTGTCCCTTCTTTTTCGCAATCCAATGGCGGCATCCTCTGCCCAGACCACAGAATAAGCTATTGGATAAAAGAATACCAGCCAGCCACTGTTTCAGAAGGATATACAGGCAGAGAAACGCCAACAGGGAAAGCAACCCTGACGCTATCAGTTCACTTCCTCCTGCCATGCCCAAATTATCGATCACATCCGCAATAAACACGATACTGACCCAAAGCAATATAAGCCAGACTTCCCCACAGAGCCTCCAGATCCCTGGGTCTTCTTTATTTTTCCTGCCTTTCCGGCAGATCTGCAGGATAAGGTCGATCATAGATAAAAGCGCTGCAGCCCCAGAGAGGAGCAGGAGGATCAATTCTATCAGGATGGCTCTCTGCTGCTTTCTAAAGTGTTCCTCCAAAACATGGAAATCATCCTCCTCCGTTCCCTGTTTCCTATCCATCCCCACCAAAAGCCCCAGGCTCTGGTGAGGATACGCCTTTTTCAGCAGCTGTTCTATCCTGTCCTGCAGATAATCATCTACATGCTGCCGGTTCCACGCATAGTCTGCCCCATCCATCCCATGCTTCAACAGGCCGCCGCCCTTTCTTCCATAGGACATATCATAATAAAAATATTCCCCCTGTTCCCCGGCTGTCCCCTCTGTCTTCTCCTTTGCCAGGTTCTCTTTCAGCCAGTCCTGCCCATCCTTGCGATTGGTCTGTAACACGCGGAGGTCTTTATCAAACACGCAATAATAGAAGCTGCTATTCTCCAGCTTTTCCTCCAAAAGCAGATCCAGCTCCTGGATCGTCCGCACATATCCTATGGCAGTTTCCTGGGACACCGGCGCCAATCCGGCTTTTCCCGGATCCTCCCCCTGCTTCTTGCTGGAAGCTATCTGCTTTTCCCCCTCTTCTTTTAATAATACGGCAAAATCCTCTCTGCCATCGGAATCCGTATCCTCTTTTTTCTTCCCCTTATTTACTTTGTGGTACAGCTTTTCAAACAGATCGGAAAAATACACCTGCTCCTCTCCCGCAGAAGCCAGCTCCTGAGAAGATTTCCCATAAGCGCCTGCAAGCTTCTGCAGAACATAGCCTCTGGCATAATGGGGATATTGCTGAAAAATCCATTTTTCATAAGCGTTCTGCGCCGTTACTGACTTTTCTCCCCACACTCCCTTTATTTCAATCTTTTCCTCTATGGAGGGCTGATAATGAGGCCCCTCTGCCCTGGTCACGATCACCTGGTCCAGTTCTTCTATGGGCTCCTGAAACTCCGGCCAATATCCATTCTCATAATCTTCCTGTCCGGCAATGACCGTTCTTCCAAAATCTAACAGGCTTTGAAGCATTCCTACATAATAGTCCCTGTATGCTTTGCAGTTCCCATCCTCCTCTTCCGTATGGGACAGAGCCAGAAGTTCTTCCCAGGAGGCAACCTTCTGTCCGGCCTCCCCCTTCAGGCCGTCTTTATAATATTCCATCTTTTCCTGAAGCTGAAGATGCAGTTCCAATGCCGCCATATATTGGTGAATCAGCGGTTCGTACTGCTCGCTGTCCCGTACATCGATATCATGTCCCATAAACGTCTTTATTTCATTCCGGATCCCCTGTATGGTGTAAGGTTCCGCCACAAGCAGCCCCCCGGATATGCTCCCTGTTATTGTAGCCAGGATCAGTAACACTGTTAATCCTATCGTATTGATTTTCCTTTTCATAATCCCTTTCCCCTTTGCAATATGTTTAATAATCCCGTTTATCTGATGGCATATGCTCTTCCATCTTATATCCCAATCCCCATACGACTTTCAGATATCTGGGTTCCTTGGGATTGATCTCTATCTTCTCCCGTATATGGCGGATATGTACAGCCACCGTATTATCCCCTCCGAGGGAATCCTCTCCCCAGACAGCCTCATAAATCTGCTCATTGGAATAGACTCTTCCCGGATGTTTCATCAGCAGCAAGAGAATATTATACTCTCTGGGAGTCAGTTTGACCGGATTGCCGTCTACCAGCACCTCTTTGCGCAGGTCATCTAATTCCAGGCCTCCGATCCGGTATACTCCCCTGGCAGGCAAGCTATCCTGACGCAGCATGGAATAGCGGCGCAGCTGTGATTTGACCCGCGCGACCAATTCCAAAGGATTGAAGGGCTTGGTCAGATAATCGTCCGCCCCAATGTTCAATCCCAGAATTTTATCAGCAGCTTCCGATTTGGCTGAAAGGATAATGATCGGAATGCAGCTTTCTTCCCGGATCTTCAATGTAGTACGGACGCCGTCCAGCCTGGGCATCATAACATCTATGACCAGGAGATCTACAGAATGCTTCTGCAGCTGCTCCAGCGCCTGCTCCCCATCGTATGCATGGAGCACGGAATACCCCTCCTGCTGCAGATAGATATCTACCGCCTCCACAATTGCCTTATCATCGTCACATACCAAAATGGTTGCCATTTCCTCTTTCCTGCCTTTCCGGGTGCGCACCCTTTATGCTAATATATTAGCATGTAAATTTTAATATCGCCGAAGAGAATTCTTAAGATTTTTTAAATATTGCCCGATATCGTTCCCGCAGATTAAAAAACAGAACCCCCTCCTGCCAGATGTTACCTCTGACAGGAGGGGGTTCTGTTTTTCAATCTATGATCCGCAAAAATCCTAGTTGCTGTTCTGTAAGGCGTCGAAACCTTCTTCGCCGGTACGGACCTTGATCACATTTTCTACATCGTATACAAAGATCTTACCATCACCGATATGCCCAGTATAAAGCACCTTCTTTGCTACATCAATAACAGCCTCTACCGGCACGGCGCTGACAATGACTTCCACTTTAACCTTAGGAAGCAGCACAACATCCAGGGCGTTGCCTCGATACATCGTAGTGCTTCCCTTCTGGACGCCACAGCCCAGTACCTGGGTAACAGTAATACCCATGACGCCAATACTGTTCAAAGCCGCCTTCAGTTCATCAAATTTATTCTGCTTACACAGAATTACGACCTTACTCAGCTTCGGCACCTCACCGTCAACAGGCGTAACCTTCTTGTATTCTACAGGAGTCGCTTCACTGGCAGCCGCAGGGGCGATCGTCTCTGCCATGCTGCCCAGGAATACGCTTCTCTCTGGAGAAGATACGAAATCAGAATATGCATTGGCCAGGCCATGCTCGGTGCTGTCCAATCCCAGAACTTCTTCTTCCTCTGTAACACGAAGGCCTATCGTGTGCTTGATCACCTGAAATACAACGGTCATCGTCACAGCAACCCAGGCGATAACACAGACCATGCCCAATGCCTGGACTCCCAGGAGATGCGCACCGCCTCCAGTGAACAGGCCCTTCCACTGTGTCCCTGCCCCGTCAGAGAACAGGCCTACGCAGATGGTACCCAGTGCGCCGCACATTCCATGCACGCCTACAGCGCCTACCGGATCATCCACCTTACATACCTTATCAATAAATTCAATGCCAAAGACTACTACAAAACCTGCCATAATACCAATAATGGCCGCAGAAGTAGGGGATACGGTATCACAGCCTGCTGTGATGGCAACCAGTCCTGCCAGAGTACCGTTCAATGTCATAGACACATCCGGCTTTTTATAACGGATCCAGGTTACGATCATTACAACCACCGTTGCCACGGCAGCCGCCAGATTGGTAGTCACAAAAATCTTACCTGCGGAAACGATGGCGTCTCCCTCCATAGATACCGTAGAAGCGCCGTTAAATCCGAACCAGCAGAACCACAGGATAAATACTCCCAAAGCGCCTAGCGTCAGACTATGCCCGGGGATCGCCCTTGCCCTTCCGTCTCTGTGATACTTGCCGATACGGGGCCCGAGAATCAATGCACCGATAAAAGCAGCAACACCGCCCACCATATGTACGGCGGTAGAACCTGCAAAATCATGGAAGCCCATCTGATTCAGCCAGCCCTGGGAACTCCAGATCCAATGACCGGAGATTGGATAGATCACCAAACTGATGACCAGACTGTACAGACAATAGGAGGCAAATTTAGTACGCTCTGCCATAGCTCCGGAAACGATCGTTGCCGCTGTAGCGCAGAACACCGTCTGGAAGATCAGATATGCCCAAAAGGGAACCCCATCAGGAAGCATCCCTGTTCCATAGTTACCCTCTGAGGCAACCCCTCCAATACAACCGATAAATCCATTGCCGGTTCCGAACATCAGTCCAAAACCGATCAGCCAGAATACCGGCGTACCAATACAAAAGTCCATCAGATTCTTCATAATAATGTTTCCGGCATTCTTCGCCCTTGTAAAGCCCGTCTCCACCATAGCAAAGCCAGCCTGCATAAAGAATACCAGTGCGGCGCCTAAAAGCACCCAGATTGTGTTTACAGCTGAAAATTCCATAACACATTTCCTCCTTACTCTTTATTTTTTATCAACCCAGTGCGGCTGCTCTTATTACACCTTCTTTTCATGGGAATGTGCAGCCCGCAGATGGTTTTACTGCATAAGAAACAAGCCGTCCCCTACACAGAAAAAAAGGCACCACGGAATTTCCATTCCGTGACGCCTTTGTCACAATACTTATTATATCTTAATTCTTTTTTATGTCAACAAAAAATAAAGAAAAAGAAATATTTTGTATAAAATATATAAACTTCAATGAAAAATGACCTTCATTTTTTCTGTTTTGTAAAAAGTGAAGCTTATCCCCCGTCTTTAGGATTTAGCACTATATTTCTTTGAGAGTTTATATATAAATGTTTTCCCCTAAGTCAGCATGTTTGCT
>CANPZE010000063.1 GCA_947589315.1 uncultured Lachnospiraceae bacterium
ATCTTTTCAAAATTTCACAATATTCAGTTGTCAAAATACAAATCTATGCCTGCTCATATGAATCCGAGAGGCTATTATGGTATTGTAAGCACCTGTCCTGGATATATTTTGTTCGGATTGCTTCCTATGGTCTTTTTATTGGCATTGTATATTTTGGTATACTGCGCCCCGGAACCATAAAATTTCTGCGCTATCTTCCATAGACAGTCTCCAGACTTGACCGTGTAGGTCTGTGCTTTTGCTTTGGACGTGCGCTCTTCCGATGCCGGCTTATCTTTCAGCTTTTTCTTGGAGCTTTTTTTATTGCTGCTTTTCTTGCTGTCTTTCTTACTGTCTGACTTTTTGGAGACTTTGATCTCTCTTGCCTGGACCAGGGTAATGCTGTACTCAATATCGCCATATCCTCCCTTTGGAGAAGCGCTGAAATCCTGCAGGTAGACATCGCAGTTGATCGGCGTTCCTGTGATAAGCAGCCTTGCCTTAACCGGCTTTCCTTTCTTTGCTTTCAGGTTAGCAATCCACTTGTATATCTCGCTTGGTTTGCGCCATTCTTTGACATACGGCTCTTTTTTTCTGTACTTTCCCGGAAGCGTCCCGCTCCAACTGAAACTGTCCAGCGACGTACCGCTCGGTATACGAACGTCGCCTTTCTTAATAATGCTGTAACTCGCAAACTGGTTCGCTTTCTTTGCCGTAATTTCCTCCGGGAGCATTGGGAGCCTCAACCTGTCCTTCGTTTTGAGATTTGTGATATATATGTCCATATTTAAACCTCCCATTCGGCTAACGGCGTGTTAGCGTATACCTGTTGGATCGCCGTGGCGATCTGATATGCAATATCATCCGCCAGACCGCGAATATTGTCTTTTATGACTGCCATAATGCTCTGGGTATCTGCCGTGTCACCGCCGTTTATATTTATCTCAAATGTCATGTTCTGAATCGTGACAGGTACATTCATGCCGCTGTTTCCACCGGACGGTTTCGGATTTGACGGCTTTGTCGTATCATCATCTGGATTTGACGGCTTCGTCGGTTCGTCATCTGGATTTGACGGCTCCAGCGCATTGTATTCCGGATTCACAATTCCGATTATGCCGCCCTCTGCATACGGTTTTACGCCAAGCATTTTCCCTGCTTTCTCCCACAGGCTGATGCCGCGTTTCCGGCGTTTTCCGGATAATGGGATAATTGCCTCTGCACCATCCTCAGCTACAAGTCCAAGGTGCGGCCTTGTCATGATGCCGCCCTCTGCGTGCCTTGCCGTCGCATCATGGTACCCTGCGCTTACGCTTTCTGCCGCTCCGCCTAAAAATCCGGTTACTTTGTCTTTCAGATCACCGAAAAATCCGGTCACTTTATCCTTGATTCCAGTAAAAAATCCAGATATTCCATCAGAAATGGTACTGACCGCTCCTGGTATTGTTTCCGTAAAGAACCCAAGTACACCGTCCCATATTTCCTTTATTTTCCCTGGAACCGTCTCGGTGAAAAATGTCTTTAATCCCGCGCCGATCATCTCTAATCCCTCCGGAAGTGTTTCCGTAAAGAACGTCGAAATTCCATCCCATAGATTTCCGAAAAACTGCGGCACTGTTTCCGTGAAAAATCCTTTCAGCGCTCCTCCGACTGCCTCTAATCCCTCTGGGAGCGTTTCCGTGAAGAATCCTGTTACTCCTTTCCACAATCCGGAAAAAAACTGAGGTACGCTCGATGTAAAGAAATTTGTAATTGCCGCCCCTGCTGTCGACACAGCCGCGGGCACCGTTTCCGCAAAGAAATTGGATATTCCTGTCCACAGCTCGCCAAACCGCTCTGGAATCGTCTCAGTAAAAAATCCAGCAATCTTTCCTCCTGCGTATCCTATGCCATATGGTATCTGCTCGGAAAACAGGCTTCCAATACCATCCTTAAATTCACCAAATTTCTCTGGGACCGTTTCGGTAAAAAATCCGCCGATTTTCTCTTTTGCGCTGCTTACTGCACCTGGCACAGATTCGGTAAAAAATTCTTTTGCCCCATCTTTAAACTCGCCGAACCTCTCTGGTATCGTATCAGTAAAGAGCTCTTTGATTGACTTGCCTGCTTTGGATATGCCTTTCGCTATATTCGATCCGCCAACCGCTGCGCCTGCCGCACCGACTGCTGCGCCTACGCCCGCGCCGACCGCTGTGCCAACGCCAGGTATTACAGATCCGGCGGCAGCTCCTATTCCTGCGCCCTTTAACGCACCACCGCCGACATCCAGTGCTTTCTTGCCTGTGCTTTCGCTGCTTAATACTCCTTTTCCGGTACCTCCAAGCGCCGCGCCAACTCCAGATGCTACTTTATTTCCTATGCTTTCAGATCCGGTCCATTCTCCTGCCTTTTCCGTGCCGTGGTATGCGTCAAGCCCCATTTCGACGGCGGATGTTATGCCCGCAAGAGGGACGGCTGCTTTTGATGCGGCAGAGGCTATCTTTGATCCGGTTTTCGATGCAGCGGATGCTATCTTTGATCCAGCAGATGCGGCTTTCGCTCCTGCCTTTACTCCACTTCCCAGGGCACCGCCCTTGGCTAGCGCCATCGCACTCTCTGCGGCAGCTCCTCCGCTTTTTGCCGCTTTTGCGATTTTAATGCCCTCGGAAAATCCAGTTACTTTACTTGCTACCTTTCCGACTGCTTTCACGCCTTTGTATACCTTATGTATGCCTTTTCCTGTTTTGAGTGCTCCCGCGCCGAGAAGCGCCGCTGAAGCGTATGCCGTGCCGCTGGTTTCTTTTCCTCCGGGGAGCAGCGTTGCGGCATCCGACACAAGACCTTTCATTCCATCTTTGACAGCCTTCCAGATTGCTTTGCCTACCTCCGCTCCGTCAAAAGCGTCTATAAACGCTTTTGCAAATGACTTTCCAATATCTGCGCCGTCCGCGGCAGCGCCGCCGACATCAATCCCAAGCAGTCCCATAATTCCATCATGCAGCGCCGAGCCGAGCCCCTTTCCTATTTCCTGGGCTTTACCCGCGAGCCATGTTTTTCCGCTTCCATTCCACCACTCGGAAAACGGTTCTGCAATGATCTTGTCCCACGCGATAGAAATTTTCCCGAAGAAATCCGCATTTTTAAACTCATCCGACGCTGAGATTTTGGCAAATTTGTCTTTAATGTCGTCTACCTTGTCAAGCGCCGTATCCAGAAATCCATTAAGAGCTTTCTTGACTTCCGGTATCTGCCCGGACATCCATTTAACAATGTCTTTTATGTAAGGGGACATTTTCTTGCCGAGTGAATTTTGCATATTTTCCACTTTGCCCTTAAGCTGTGTTATGGATCCTTTCAGATTCTCCTGCATGGTTTTAGCCATTTTTTTTGCGGCTCCATCGGAATTATTGATTGATTTTTCCATTTTCCTGAAATCTTTTTCCGATGCATTCAACATTACTAAAAGTCCTCTCTGCGCATCTTCTCCCGCAATCGTTTTCGCAATATGCGACTTTTCAGCCGCGGTCATTCCGTTTGTCGCTTCGCGCATTTCTTTTAATACGGTCGAAAAATCTCTCGCATTACCCTTTGAATCGTAAAACTCCACGCCAAGCTGCTTTGTCAGAGTTCCGAGTGCGCCGAGCTTTGTTGATGATGCGCCTGCGTCAGTTGCGATCCTTGTTATTATGGTATTTAAGGCTGTACCTGACATGGATGCCTTTATTCCGGCAGCTGCCATGAGCCCTGTTGCCAGTGCAGTATCTTCAATGCTGTATCCCATCGTACCGGCAATCGCGCTGGCGTACTTAAATGTCTCACCCATCATGCTTACATTTGTATTTGAGCTGGATGCTGCGGCAGCAAGTACGTCAGAAAAACGCTTTGCGTCAGACGCTTTCATGTTAAACGCAGTCAGCGCATCCGTGACAATATCTGACGTTGTTGCAAGATCTTCCCCTGACGCCGCAGCCAGGTTCATAATGCCATCAATACCTCCAAGCATATCCTTTGTTTTCCATCCAGCCATCGCCATATAGTTCATTGCATCTGCTGATTCTTTCGCAGAAAATTTTGTTTTTTCTCCCATTTTCTCTGCTTTTTTGGTCAGCTTTTCCATCTCTGTTCCGCTTGCGCCACTGATTGCTTGTACTTTTGACATAGCCGCCTCGAAGTCTGCATAAGTTTTTACTGCACCTGCAACACCAAGAGATACACCTGATACCGCCGCAACCTTAGTAACTGGATTAGAAATCATCCCCAGGATTTTTTTAAACGGAGCAGTCGCAAGATCTTTGGCTTTCAGCGTCACCGTCCAGATCTTTCCTGCGATACTTTTTCCTGCCGATGCCACATTCTGGATTCCTTTGGATGCCATGTCTTTCAGTGTGGCAGCCACTTCAATCTTGCTCTTCCCCTGCATTCCTGTGATCTGTTTCTGGAGATTCATGATTGATTTTTCCAGTTTTGTGACATTCTCTTCTGCGCTTTTTGCCCCAGATCCAGTCTCGTCAGAAACCTGTACTGTAACATCGATGATCGTAGTTTTCTGTGCATCCATCAAAATCCCCCCTTCCGTCTATCCAAGCCGCAGCACAGGTCGACTGGACTCTTCGGCAACCGCTGCAATGGTGTATTGATTATACAGAGCGCGCTCCCCTGGGAGCAGAGCCAAATAATCCTTGATACCGCCGATCTGAGGAAACCTCTCGATCACTTTCATCATCAGGTAAGTATTCCCGCCGGCTTTAATCAGTTTTTTGCTGTGTCCTCCAAGTCTTCGCCATAACCGGAAATCTCATTGATCTCGTCGATGATACGGTCTTTCTCTCCAGATAACAGGACGGCATCTATCATATCCACACCCTGCAAAACGTTAAGGGCTTCCTGCGCCTGCCTGTTGTCCCATGTCTTTTTTCTGTCCTCATCTACCGTTGCTGTGTAAATGAGCCATGAGCGGAACTTCGCTGTATTGGTTTCAATCTCCATTTTTGGCTGCCCTTTCTTCCGCGGTGCAAACTTTGTGGCGTGCTCATGGCACGCCACAGATTCTTCCTCTGATACTGGCCGGATCCGGAACTCAAATTTTAGGACACCTCCGCGCTTGATCTTGATTTTCTTGTAAGCGCTCTCGTTATCCTTTTCTGTTCCCGCCTCGATCAAGCCGCGGAGGATATCCTTTTCATTCATCAGGATTTCTTCCTGCGTAGGAGTTTCCGTATCCGCATGGTTATCGTCGTATATTTCCGGCATAGTATTCTTTGTGTTATTTTTAACTTCTGACATCTTCTATTCCTCCTATTCCACTGGATTCCATTCTGCGTCTTTAAACTGTTCAAGCATTTCCGGCGTTGCATTGACGCGGAACCCCCACGCTCTTTTGATGATTTCCCCAGGCGTGAGGTTCTGCAGGTCAATCGTGCCGTCCGGTACGCAGTTACGGTAGACGATTCTCTCTGCCTGTCCGTCCCTGCGCCGCATTTTCCCCTGAAAATCAAATACCGGGAAATATCCTTTCTGGATATCCGAGATGAGTAAATCGATCATCACATCATCCCTTACGACTGCCTCTGTCAGGGTAAGCGATATGCTGTAACCTGTATTGACGGCGTAAATCAGCGCGCTACCGACAGGCTGGTAATCTGTATTCGTTGGGCTGAGCTGTGCCTGAAAGGTATCAACTTCCGCCAGGAACATATTTGTCACATTTTTCGTAGATACGAATAACTGCCCGTCTTTCCCGCTGATCAGTTTTCGTACATCAAGCAAGCTCTGGTCATTTAATCCATCCATACTTCAATCCCCCTTTATTCTGTGTCTTCCGGCGCGAACCGGAATTTAAACGTGTAGTACATCTTCTCCAGCGCGTCAATATCATCCGCAAACACAACAAACCATGCACTGTCGCCCTCTGGCGCATTATCCGGATCAAGCTCCACATGCGCACCTTCCAACAGTTTTTTCTCAGCCACCATCGTCTGGCATACACCGTTAGATACCTGGATAATGGTCATTCTTCCATCCGGATCATTGTTTATTCTGCCAATCAGCGGCTCAACAGTATCATTAAGCCGCTGGAACAGCTCGAAACGGACCTTAACCCTCTTGACTTTCTTCCAGCCCTCGTCTTCCTTTGCCGTCGGCAGTACAAGAGTATTGATTCCCTGCTCAACCCATACGGTATCCGCAGCCGAAACGCTGAACATAAGCGCGCCTGCCTTAATTGCCCGCTCATGCTGGTTGTTGGTCAGTGTTTCCGTCAGTTCTGTTGCGCCGGTAATTGCGGCGTGCGTGATGCTCTCATTGCTCGGAGTCCCCGCGATGAGCCCCGCAATCCGGGCAGCTGCCAGATACCCTTCGTAAACATTGCCGCTGATGTCAACAAATCCATTCCCGACATAAACGATCTGATAATCGTTATACGCGCTTGCGTGCTGAAGCCGTGTGTCAAAATCAACACTTGTCGGCTCACCGATCACACCCATGCAGAATTTCCCATCATCGTAAATGCGGTCAAGGAAAAGCTGCAGCAAGCTCTGAATCTGCGTGTCTATCGTATCAAGAGCCATGACATTCCAACGGTATGCTTCGAGGATCTCAAACGCCGCGCTGTACGCCCCTGCGTTCACCGCAGGATCAGTGCCGCCCTCGATTTCCTTTTGGTCTACATTCTGCAGCTTATTGGTGCTTTCTTTGATCAGCGTAATTTCAAAATAATCACTTCCATTGCTTTCGTATGCTTCCAAAAGTGCAGCAACACTGTTCACAGTGTTGCTAAACGTGATCTTTTCCAACTGCTCGGTTCCTTCGGTAATGAGAAGCTCCGTAACGTTTTCATCTGCAAGCGTAGGACGTATCGTAAGAGATAATTTTCTCGTTCCTGGATATTTCAGAGTTAGGCGGAGGACTTCTTCCTCTTGGTCATCCTGGATGTTATACATTCCCTGTGTGCCCCCGCTCCCAAGACGGACAGCATAGATAAGCTGTGCCCCGCCCTTAAACTGTTCCATCGGTACGGCTGTTGTGCCTTCATCCCCGCCGTCGCCGTATATTTTGGCAATGTCTTCCGACTGCTCCAGTACCACCGCCTTGCCGACCGGTCCCCAGTTAGACCGGATCACCGCCGCACATTTTCCGTCGTCAACTCCTGCAACCGGCGGGGTTCCATAATTTTCATAGCGCATATAGACACCTGGACGTGTCTTTTTCTCGCCAATGATAAAAAACGATGCCATTTACAACACCTCTCTTTCCAAAAAATTTTTAACGACAGTTTTTGCTTCTTCTACCGTTGCTGCTTCTTTCCCTTTCAGCGCAACGCTCACAACCTCCGGTGTCGTTCCAAAAACCTGCCGTGCCTTTGCCGCAAGCTCGCTTACTTTGTATACAGGCGCGCCTGCGGCGGCTTTTTCCTTTGCCTGTTTTTCAACAACATCTGCTTTTACGCTTTCTTTTGCCATATTTGGCCTCCTCTCTTATAATTCACTGTGTTCAGCGGTTTCTGTTTTGCCGGACGCCTCAACAGCCCATAGTGTCCTACAAAAAAAATCTGACCGTCTTTCAGATAGTCAGATTTATAATCTGCCTGCAGCTTTTTCAGGAACATTGGCGAATCATCCAGCATGATAATCTCGCCGTCAATGGACATTCTATTTGAGATAGCCGCAGTTATTTTTATCCTCGTGTCACTGTCCGGGCATAAAATATGGATGGACATGCCTGCGTCCATCCATACTACTGTATTTGTTTCCATGTTCTTGTCAGCCGTCAGCAGCCGGCAGTAAAGCACCGGTCTTTCCGGTACCGCCTCTGTGGTTTCTTTCAGCCTGTCGTACCCTATAACGACGCATTCCGGATACATTTTTTTAAGATATTCGTTTACTGCGTCTACCGGATCCGGATCTGTCGTTATCTGAGATGGGTATGCAAGGATGTCGAACCGGATTTCACAGCCGATTGTTTCATCTCCCTTCTTTTCTTCTACTGCAAAAGCTTCTGTCCCCGCCCATGCAAAACAGTACGGCGTACCGCCGTCCGGAGCCAGTACAACATCACGCAGGCAATCTTTAATAAGCGGCTCAAGAGCCTCCGGTATGACATCCGTAGTATTGCTGCATAAAAGCGATACGAGCAGTGTTCCTGCGCTCTGTCTCTCTTCGTTTGCCTGTAAATCGTAGCTGTAATATACCATCGGGTACTGTGTAACACCGTTCCATCCTTCCTGATTCTCTTCCGGCGGGGACGGGCTGAAAACAGCCGGCATATCAGCAAAAACTGCCAGATTCTTTACAAGATTTTCCGATTCGACAAACCTTTTACGGATCAACTCTTCCAGTTTCATCTGTCCTGTCACCTCCTCCTGTTTCCGGTTCATCTTCTTTTTTAATCCCGTATTCAAACACTTCCGACATATCTGCCGACCACCGTATCTCCCACTGTCCGTCTGCCACTTCGGATATTGGCACACGAAAATGATTCGTTACATTGCCGATCCGCGGGTGGTACTGTATAATCAGCTGCTTCTCTGTTGCTGATGTTATAAATCCAGCCTCACCCTTATTCCATGTGCAGTGCTTCGCCCAGCATAAATCTCCGCGGCTGACCTGCTCCAGGTCAAAAACCGGTACCGGCTGTTCAATTATCAGCGGCATTGGCTTTCACCTCCGTCCTATATCCTGTAAGTTCTGCTGTAAATTTTCTGTATCTTCGGCAGGGCCTTTTTCCTGATTCTTTCCACATATGGTCTCGGCTCTAGGTTCGTTCTCGGCGATCCATTTTCCAGAATGCTGGAATAGGCTTCCGCGCTTCTGATCTCTGCATGAATCACAACGCCTCCGGCTGTCCTTTCCTTTACCACGCGTTTGCTCCAGTGCAGGCGCAGGTTTCCGGTACGCCTTGCCGGTGGTTCTCCCGGAGCCGAAGCCGTATAGTATGTCCGGCTGTGCGGCTTTTTGTATATCCTGCCGCTTCTCTGCCCGCGAAGGACCTCCAGTTCGGCATTGCGGAGGGCATTAACCGCCTGCATCCCCCGGCTCACAGCCTGTCTTTCAACGTTTTCAACCGCGCTTTCTATTTCTTCCTGGATCTCCACTCCTGTCTTTCCCGGCTGCACGTTCGTATGGATATTCATTTCACATCCCTTCTTTCTTCCGCGTAATAAATGGTGGATATGCCAAGGGAATCTGCATTATCAACGTCCACGACGTAAAACGTGCGGTTTTCAAGAATCAGTTTATCCGTGCGTTTTGCTTTTGGAGGTCCAGCCTGCACGATGGTATGAGTGACAATATGATCTTTCTGGCTGTGGTTTTCCCGCTCCTCATCCGACGCCGCCGCAAGGCATCCTTTTAGTATTACTGATCCATCGCCAGTATGCCGGTTTGCCACTCTGCCCGTACTGGTTACGACCTGCTGATTGCTTTCAACCACAAAATCCTTAAACAGATTCCCTGGACGCAGGTACATCATCCTTGTATTGATCATTTTCATATCCTCCGGTTTCTCTGCATTCCCGTGTAGAAATACGGCGGCTTTCGGTATCTTTCATCTACGCACGGCGGAGGTCCACTGCGGGTTTCTTCTGATATTTCCTTTTTCAGATCATCATAATCTTTCTTCCACTGTTTTGCCCGCTCCTGCAGTTCAAGGGTGAGTGGACCAGTCCTCGTTGTAACCTCATACGAAAAACGGCGGTACAGACTTTCAAGCAGGAAGAGCTTCGCCCTCTTCCATGACTTCGGATAAGCCGCCAATGCCGCCTCAATCTCTTCGTCTGTTAATGCCGATGTATCCGCTCCTCCTTCCACCATCGTATCGCCAAGCTCAAAGCGCATTCTGTCTTTTCCATAATTGGACACTTCTGCGGGATCATAAGCGTATGTCACCATAATGTCAGCTCCCCTCTATGCTTGTGTCTGTGGCTTTGTTACCGCCCGCGGCTTCGTTCGTTTCCGCTTTAGCTGAGGATAATTTATCGATCTGCTCTTTTGCGGCGTTTTTGATTGTTTTGCGGCTGTCCGATGCGTGGATGAGCGTCAGGACATTCCTGCTCTTGATATCCGCAATCGTTTTGACTGCTTCCTCCGCGGTTATTTGCAGGATGCCAAAAACCATCTTCAACTCTCCTAATTCTTTTGCAAGCACTGCATAACTTTCGTCCATTTCCTTGATCTGCTGAGGCGTGACGCCAAGCTCACGGAATTTTTCAAGCTCTGCCGCGTCCTCATGGCAAAAAGAGGTACCGGACTGATTGCCCGATACCTCCCCATCGTTTGCAATAGTAATAACTCCGTATTTTGCCTGCATCTGAGCGTCTGCCACAAGTTCTTCCGGTATTCCGTCTCCGACGAAAAACTGCTTGCCGCCGAAGCTGCAAGGCTTATTTGCTATCAATCTCATGGCAATTCCTCCTTATGCTGCGTCCGCAAAAAACATAGCGAGGTCGTCTGCCGTTTTCTTCATGTCCATTGCCATCAGCCCTTCAATAAACTCAGAGTGAGTACCGTTCTCACCGAGATAATTCAGTATCGGGAAGAGATTACCGTTGCCGAGCATATCCCATGTGAAGATATAGCCAGCAGAAGGTTCTTCGATGGATGGAGTATCTGTCGCATAAGCGAGCAGGAAAGCATTCGGATCGCCGATGTACCCCATGTCTGCGTCCTTTCCAATTTCAGCCTTGTTCATAATGGACAGCGGGACTGTTACACTGTCAACCTCGAAAAGCTGTGCAAGCACATTCAAAGTTACGGATGCCGGATTAGCGGTAGTACCGCCATACTTTACCCGCTCCAGTATTGCAGGGTGCTTTTTGAGAGCATTAAACACGTTCACGCCAATAGCCAGTTTGTTCGGCATTCTGCCAGTTGCGCTATTGATTTCTGTTTTCTTCTGATCTATGAAATCGATCGGATCGCTGTTTCCGTTGCTGAACTTGATAAACTGATTGCCGCTCACAGATGTGCTGTCAACTCCAACAAACTCCTGTTTCCACACACCTTTTTTGAAATACTTCTCCGCAAAGAGTCTGTCCTGGTGGATGTTTGCCTGTCCTGCCATCGTCTTGATCCGCTGTGTCCTTTGATCCCTTGCATATGTTGGTCCCTGTCTGCGATTGAGGTCTGTCTGTCTGATCTGGTCAATACCCATAATCATCTGATCCACGTTGCAGGCATAGGTTTCTATATGCTCAGACAGTACAGCCGGATCGACCTTGCCGTATGCCGGTTTTCTTTTCCAGTTGTCCCTCAGCAAATCTTCCTTATCGAAGATATAATAATTGTCAGACGACAGTGACACAGGACAAATCGGAAAGATTGTCTTTGCAAAGCTGTTTGCATCGCTCTGGAAATAAGCCAGTGCCATATTTGACAATGCCGTGTGCGGTCTAAATGCACCCTTTGCGATATCAGCCTGGATACTTGCTGCTGTTCTTTTCATTCTTAAATTCCCCCTTTATTTTATTTGAGTGTTGCGCCGGAAAAGTCGAGGTCTGCAATCACTTCATCCTCGCCGGACACAAACTTATGGTGCTTTGTTTCATCAATGCGCAGAACCCAGAACATCTCATCCTCTCCGGCTTTTTCTTTCGTGCTTGATTCTACGCCGTCTTTGTAATAAGTGAACTTCTTATCCTTGTATTTCTCATTGATCTTAAAGGCAAAGAAATGTCCATCCTTTGGCTCTTTGGGAAGATCGTCCCACTTCTCAATCTTCGGAAATGTACCTGTGACCTTTCCTTTTGTTCCATCCCAGTCAATCGCGATGTCACTTCCCATAATATCTGACACTTTCATTGTGCCATATCCTGCATCAGCCTCCATATCTACGGTAATGTGCTCTGCTCCATTTTCCGGCGCTTCCGGTGATCCGGCTGTCCTGCTGATAAGCACCCTGCACATTTCTCCCTCGGCAGCTTCGCCCAGGGCAATTCCCAAGGCAAAATCTCCGGCTGCCGCTTTGACAGCTTTTCCTTCCGGTCCTGCTGTAATGCAGTTTCCTTTCTCAATGTAGCTGCCGGCAAGGACATATCCAATATCCTTTATCTGGATATCTATGTCGTCGCCTGCCTCTATCTTTCCGGATTCATTTCCGCTGATGTCGTTATATCCGGCTTCAATCACCGCAATGCCAATCGGTATATCCCTGCCGGATGCCGCCAATGAAACGCTGCCGTCGACGTCATACTTCACAATGCGGTTCCTTACATCGTCAATAGCTTCTTTTGCCTGTTCTACGATTGTCGCAGAGCTGTTGATCTGCACACCGTTAAAATTTCTGTTTGCCATAATCCTTTATCCCCCTTTCTTAAAATCCTTCCTCGGCGTCGTATTCTTCGATAAGCTCCGGATGCGCTTCCCAAGCTTTTGCCAATGCCTGGCTGTAAGACAATGATGGATCTTTTTCTATCATGCCTTTCGCGATATTGTCGATCTTTGCCTCAGCAGAGCTTTCTCCACCCATGTGTCCGGATTTTCCGATTTCACCGAAAACACCCGACTTCTCAACTACATCAAGCGTCTGATCCAGAACAGCAATCATGTCATTGTATGCCGTACCTCCGGCAGCTTTAAGGGATTTTAATGCTGGGACAAGATCATCCGCTTTTTTGCCGATTATCTCGTATTTTTTTGCCACTTCGCGCATTTCTTTATCTTCTGCCTCTTCCCGGAACTTTTTAAGCGCTTCAAGCTCTGCCTTTACCGCAGGATGTATTCCCTTGTAGATGTCTGCATCACTTCCAGCATCCGGTGTTTCCTCGTGCACATCAGCATCTTTTCCTGTGCTGTTGGATTTCTCGACGCCGTCTGCCGCTGTATCTCCCGCCGGTGCTCCATCTCCATCTCCTTCCTGGATTCCATATTTCTTTTCAATGGCTTCCAGGTAGGCGCGCTCTGCGTCTGTCATCTTGCTCTTGTCAATCTTCATTTCCTCTTCGTCTCCTTTCGGTTTTTCTGTTTCTTGGTCTTCTGCTCCGCGGGGATCTGCTTTCTCAATCTCGGCAGTCAGTCTCTCTACTGCTGATTTCATAATCCTGATATCATCCTCTGTGACATCCCCGTTTTTCTTTTCAATGTCCGCCGCCTTGCCGCTGGACCATTGCGCTATGCAGGACTGCATGATTGCCTGAAACTCATCCAGGCTTTTTTGCATAGCCTCTGATGTGCCTGCGCCATCCACGCCATCATCGTTTATGATGGAACAGAAAGACGACTGCAGCGCATAGCACATGTCCCAGATTTCATCCGCGATCTTCCGGTTCTTTATTTCGTTTAGCTGTTCGCTGAAACTTGCGGAACCTCCTTTCTGAATCTCGCTCACTGTGCTGTCAATCTCGTCCTGGCTTATCCCCGCCGCTTTTCCAACAAAGGAAAGCATCCTATGGATTACGCCAAGGCTCTTGCCTTTGCCATCGTCTTCCGACTGCGCGCCGTTTTTGTTCTTAACGACACCAATATGTGCATCCGGATTCGCGCCGTCGTCCACAAAATCAACTTTTCTGATTTTGAGGTTTTTTAATTTTGTTGCCACTATATTTCCTCCTTTCCGTGAATATAGTCTCTCGGATTCTCCAGCCCCTATTTCTGCGGTTCTCAAATCCTATTTTATAAAAATTCCCCCACTTTTT
>CANPZE010000064.1 GCA_947589315.1 uncultured Lachnospiraceae bacterium
TGCTGTAACTGATTCTTATTCTTCATAAGTTCAATCGTATGCTGCATAGGTATGTTATTCATATTGATGATATCAATCTTCTCAGCAAATCCAACTAGAACCTGCTTCATCTTGCTGATCTGCTCAAATTTACTCGTATCTATTACATAACATAACAAATTATTTTTCGATACAACGGAAATCATAGTCTGCACAGCTTGATCAACACATTCATATATTTCATTAACGGTATCCTTTTTCAACCAGCAAACTTCTTTTTCATTATTATACTGATCTTTAAATATCTCAGAAAATGATTCATAAATATATTCCTCTTTTTCTGCATCATACTTAAAGTCATAAGAAAACTTTCTGCCAGATAACATAAATGTTATGCCCAATTCACACACATCACTTTCAGAAAATATATTAGGCATTAAACCATTTTTCTTGTTTAAAAGCACATTTTTTATTGCCCTAATGCACTTAATCAAACAGGTTTTTCCTACATTGTTCGGACCATATATCCCTACCGTTTTAAGCACATTAAAATTGTTCTCTTTGTGGACATTGGATCCAAATTTCTTATTTCGCATATCTGCTTTCATCGAAAATGTAATGTCATCCGCAAATGCATAACAGTTTTTTACTCTTACCTCTATAATCACGGCTCATTCCTCCAGGTCACTTTTCTTCTTTCCTTATCATTATTATATCATCAATTATTTTTTATGCAACTTTTTTTCACAAAAAATATTTTATTTGAGATTGAACCATATTACAAATAGTAAAAAGGCAGCCTTCCGGCTGCTCTCTCTACAGAATCCTATGCTCTTTTCATAATTATATCCGATTAAGCAAGTTGGCCCTCATTTCTTGATCGTCCGCATAAACAGCCACTATCCTTCCCCGATAATTGCATCTTCCTCCGGATCTACCTCCACGACCACCGAATCCTGGGAATAATAATTCGCCTCAAACTCCTCTACCGAAATAGGCTTTGAAAAATAATATCCCTGCATCGTCTGACAATGGAGCATATTTAAATATTCCGCCTGCCCTTTCGTCTCCACGCCTTCCGCTACCACTTCCAGTCCAATCTCATGCGCCATCCGCACAACAGAATCCAGGATCTGGTTCTTCCTTCCACTGATCCCCTCGCTGTCGAGGAATTTCAGATCTGTCTTTAACACATTAATCGGCACATCCTTCAGCATATTTAAAGAAGAATAGCCACTTCCAAAATCATCCATTTCCACAGTAAAACCATATTCCCTCAGTTGGGTGATCTCCATGATCAGCTGCTGCGGATTATCCATATATGCCGACTCTGTGATCTCAATCCGAAGAAGATGAGGAGACAGCTGATACGTCTCCACCAGCTTCTTAAATTTCTCCACCACCGATCCCCGATATAAGTCAGCGCGGGATACATTAACAGAGATCGGGATCGGCTCCTTCCCCTCATCGATCCATTTGCGGAGCAGCCGGCATACCTGAAGCCAAACCTCTTCATCCACCTTTGTGATAAAACCGTTAGTTTCAAATACCGGAATAAACTCCCCGGGGGAAATGATCCCCTTAGTGGGGCTGACCCAGCGTACCAGAGCCTCAGCCCCCGTAATATGATTCTTCTCATAATCATATTGAGGCTGCAGATAGATAACAAACTCCTTATTCTTTAATGCCGGATCCATAGAAGTGATGATCTCCTGTTCCTTCAGCATCTTCCCCTTCAAATCCTGGTCATAGAATACTATGTAATTATCATAATTCCCCTTGATCTCCTTCTGGGCAATCTGAGCGCAGTCAATCATAGAATTTACAGATAGGTCCTTATTTTGGATCTCATACACTCCAAAATGCATATACACATCTACAGAGGACAGATGGGTACTGCCAAAGTGATCGGACAGATATTGAATAATATCCTGTCGGTTGGGCAGGAACAGGGCGAATTTATCTCCTGAGATTCTGGCGCAATATCCGCCTTCTTTTCTGGCCAGGACCCGGAACTGCTCTGCCACCCTGCGCAACAGCTTATCCCCACGCTCTCTCCCAAACACCTCGTTGATCAGCTTAAATTTATAAATATCCCCAAAGACAATACACCATTCCTGATCCTGCAGATCCAATAGACGCAGCTTCTCCGATACCTTTTCCACAAAATATTCCGGCGCCATCAGATCCGTCAACTCATCATGCTCCAGAATATTGCGGAGCATCTTCGCTTCATCCTTCAGCAGCTCTCTTTGCCTCCCTCCCTGCCGGATCAGCACCACCATTAGCAGAATAAGGAAAAATACGGCAAGCAGCAGCATAAGATAAGAGCCCTTGGAACTCCGCAGGGCCTCCTTCTGTATCTCAGACCTTTTCAGCACATATACGATAGACCAGTCCCCCACTCCTACCGGTTCATAAAGGGTATTTCTCAGCTCCCCTCCAAAGGAATAGCATACCTCGCCCTTTTTCTGATTCATAATCCCGGATACAAACATATCTGCAGAGCCTTCCTTATACTTCTGGGCCCGTATCAGATCAAACAAATTATCACAGCTGCAATCCTGATATCCTTTTTGAAGGGAATTCCTGGCCACCTCGGAAGCAGCAATAATGTCTCCTACGGAATCACTGACAAAGACAAAATCACTGACCCCCACATCAATAGAGGTAAATACTTTCTGAAAGCTTGATCCCTGATAATTCCCTAACAGAACCGCCTTCACCTCTCCGCCGGTTATCACAGGAACCGACACGCCGATCCCGGTATTCTCACCTGTCTGAGCATCCACCAGCTTTTCAATGGCATTCCTTCCCTGCAGGCTTTCCTGAAAAGAAGCGCTTTCTGATATCTTTCGTTCCCTTCCATCGCTTCCCCAGGCAGAGCCGTCAGGAAATGCAATATTCAGGGTATCGAAAGCAGTCTCCTCAACCAGCTTTTGCATTTTATGGCGTATGTACGCCTTATTCCGGATATCCTCCGGCTGCAGGGTATGGGCAAACCCCTCTAATATGGCATAACTCCGGTCGATCCGCGCCTTCAGCAGCGCTGTCTGCTGCTCCGCCTGCTGATGCAGGGATTCTTGCATACGTTCATCCGTCAATCTCCATGTGCTATAGCCCCCTACTAAGACAGAGATCACAATAGCAACCACTAAAGTCACACTATAAATAATATATCTAAAATGAAAATTTCCTTTTCTCTCCATATGCGCCCTCCCACTCTCACTGCCAGGCTTCTGTCAGTCATTCCATCTATTTATGTACGCAAAGCTGTCTGCTTTTCTGCCTCTTCCGCTATAATCCATGTATTAAAATATTCGTTCTATTTTTATTTATCTCTCATTATAGCATACATTTTCAGTTTTTTAAACTATTGTCATAGGTAAAGTTGCAATTTTTTGAAGGCAACAAAAAAACGGAAAGTATTCTTTACTCTCCGTTTCCATGTCAATCATCCCTGCGTCCAAACAACAGCACCAGCCGCAATAGCTGTAATATCGTGGACACCGCTGCCGCTACATAGGTCATTGCGGCCGCCCTGAGGACGCTCCTCGCTCCCTTCAGTTCCTTCCCCGCAAGGATCCCTCTGGTATCCAGTATTTCCAAAGCCCGGGAAGACGCATTAAATTCCACCGGCAGCGTGACTAACTGAAAGAGAACCACCAGCGAAAACATAACAATCCCTGTCTTTAAAAGTCCTACGGAACTCAACAGCAGCCCTATCAGAATAATAGGCCAGGAAAGCTTAGCCCCGATATTTACCACCGGCACAATAGCATTCCGCACCCGGATCGGAACATAGTCCACTTTATCCTGAACTGCATGACCGCATTCGTGCGCCGCCACGCCAATAGCCGCTACCGAGGAAGAACCATAGACTGTATCCGACAGACGAAGCACCTTATTCCTGGGATCGTAGTGATCTGTCAGATTGCCTGACACACGCTCGATCCGCACATTATTAATGCCGGCCTCGGTCAAAATCTGCTGCGCCACCTGCTCTGCCGTAAGCCTTCTGGCATTATTTACATGACTGTATTTCCTGTAAGTGCCGCTGACATTCGCTGATGCTATCATGCACAGCACAGCGCCCAGCAACACCAAAACATAAGTCGGGTCAAAATAATACATTCCATATCCTGGCATAAGAAACCTCCTACATATCTATTATTTTCCCCCTTTTTTTCTCCTTGTCAACAGATTCCGTACAAAAATTTCTTAAGTTTTTCTAAAATTTCCACCCATGCGGCAAAAAGCTATCCCTCGAGCTTCAGGCGGTTGATCCTGTCCGTGATCAGATCTTCCATCCCTTCCTTCTCCCTGCCCAACACAAAGGCCAGTTCACTGTACAGACAGTCTTCCGCCATGCGCAGATACCGCTCGTCTACCACTGTGATCTTTTTCCCCTGGGAGATCCTCTCCTGCTTCCGCAGATACAAGGCCTTAATAATCTTTACCCATTCCCGGCAGTCACAGGTCTGAAGCGCCTCTTTATACTGTTCCTCCCGCATCTTTTCATTTCCAACCCAAAGTTCCTGGATCTCCGGGATCTCATCAATCAACCCCCACGCCTCTTCCTCTGTCATAACAGGACGTACAGTTACTCTCGTATTGTCTACCGGAGAATAAATCTTACTTTCCGCAGCATTCACCGGCGCCAGATCGTAGTATAATCTCTTCCTGTCAATCCCGGGCATATCCAGTCTGGTAATATCAACAATCTGACATATCCCACTGCTTCCGTATACAACATATTCTCCTTTTTCAAACATATGATCTCCTCCTTATCTAAATAAATTTAAAATCCGGCCTGCAGATACTATTAGTTTACCAAAAAACAGAGATTTTCATAAGCATTTTTTTGAAAATCTCTGTTTTTTCTGAAAGGAAAAGACCTTATTATTTATTTTTCCAGCGTGGAATATAAAACAATATCAAAAGGGGATACAGCTCCAGCCTCCCGATCAGCATATCAAACATCAGGATCAGTTTGGATAACACGCCATAATCCCCAAAGTTGCCCGTAGGGCCTATCCTGCCAAAGCCCGGGCCTACATTGTTCAATGTAGTCATTACCGCAGTAAAATTCACCGTAGTCTCAAAGCCATCCAGGCTGACCAGCAAAAACGACACCAGAACCACCCCTACATAAATCACCAAATAGCAATGCGCCCCGCGCACTATATTATTCGGGATCATTCTGCCGTTCATCAGCACCTTACGCACACTCCTTGGATGACTGACCCTAACGATCTCATCCTTGGCCGAACGCAGCAGCAGCATAAGCCTGGAGACCTTCAGCCCGCCCCCGGTACTCCCGGCGCAGGCGCCGATAAACATCAGCCCCAGCAACACTGCCTTGGAGAATTCCGGCCATTTGTCAAAATCCGCAGTAGCAAATCCAGTGGTAGTAATAATAGACGCCACCTGGAACAATGCCGTATGAAAAGCCCGGAACAGGCTGTCAAAGCCGTCCCGTATATTTATCGTGATGAGTATGGCGGCGCCAAATACGATCGCCAGGAACCAATGGAGCTCTTCACTGGCAAGCGCCTCCCTGGGCTTCTTCTTCAGTAACAGATAAAATACGCCAAAATTTACAGCGCATAATAGCATAAACACAATAATGATCGTCTGCACCACCATGCTATAAGAGCCGATGCTGCTGTTGAGCAGGGCAAACCCTCCTGTCCCCACAGTTGAAAACGTCAGCGTCAGCGCCGTAAAGGGAGAGAGGCCTGCCAGCATCAGTGCAATCACCTCCGTCAGGGTGATCATAATATAAATCCCGTACAGAATCATTGCGGTACTTTTTACTTTCGGTACCAGCTTGCCCACAGAGGGTCCCGGGGATTCGGCCCGCATCAAATTCATATTATAGCTGCCGGATATAGGGAGAATAGCCATAACCAGCACCAATACCCCCATACCGCCGATCCAATGGGTAAAGCAGCGCCAGAAGGCAGAGGCATAGGACAACTGTTCCACATCTGACAAAATACTGGCTCCGGTCGTGGTAAATCCGGAAATTGTCTCAAACAAGGCATCGATATAATGGGGAATCTCCCCCGTCAGATAAAAAGGCAGCGCTCCCAGGAGGCTGATCAGGATCCAGCTCAAAGATACCGCAACATAACCTTCCCGCGTATAGATCGCCCGGTTCTTCACCTTCCGTATCCTTCCCATCGCTCCCAGACTAATACAGATCCCCATCACCAAAAGGTAGCAGTAGCCCTCGCTCTCTCCGTAGATCAATGCCACCAGGCAGGGCAGTAACAGAAAACCGCCCTCAAAAATAAAAACACTGCTCAATATATAACGTATCATACCGTAGTTCATCGTCTTAATCTCCTATCGAAGAGCATCTCGTATATCATGCAGGCCGGTGGCTGTTGTCAGCAGGATCACCAGATCCCCTACCTGGATCTTATCCTGCCCGCCAGGTATGATAACCTGCCCCCGATGCGTAATACAGGCAATCAGCATATCCTTGCGCAATTTCAATTCCTGCAAAGGAATGCCTGCCACCGGAGAATCTTCCTTGATCCGGAATTCCACCACCTCCACCCGGTTATCGCTGAGGCGGTACAATGCCTCAATATTACTCCCCATAGAATTGTGCATCGCCCTCACATATTTTATAATATATTCCGCAGTAATATATTTGGGATAGATGACGCTTCCTACCTCCAGATTGTCAATAATCTCATCATAGGCAACCCGATGCACCTTTGTGATCCTCTTAGCCTTGGACAAGCTTTTGGCGAAAAGGGACAGCATGATATTCTCCTCATCAATATTCGTCATCGCCACGAAAGCCTCTGTCCGCAGCAGCCCTTCCTCCAATAAAAGCTCCTTATCCGTCCCGTCTCCCTGAATGACCATGGCTCCGGGAAGCATCTCACTGAGGACCTCGCACCGCATGGGATCCCGCTCGATAATCTTTACCATGACGCCCGTCTCCAGCAGCTGCTTTGCCAGATAGATCGAAGTTCTCCCTCCTCCGATCAGGATAGCGTCCCGTACAGCCGCCGTAGGAAGCTTAAGCCTTTTAAAAAACTCGATCATCCTCCGGGGCTCTGCTACGATGGATATAACATCTTTCTCTTTCAATTCAAAATTGCCATCAGGGATCACGACCTCTTCTCCTCGTTCTACAATCGGAATAAGCACATTACAGCGCAGCTTTCCCGCCATATTCTTCAGCAGCATATTGCATAGGGGACTTCCCTCTTCAATCCGGTAACTCACCAATTCTACCCGGCTTTTGGCGAAGGAATCCACCTTCAGGGCCGAAGGAAATTTTAATATCCTTGCCATTTCCCGGGCGGAAGCCAATTGGGGATTGATGATCATAGACAGCCCCAGCTCTTCCTTGATAAAAGAGATTTCTCTGCTATACACCGGATTGCTGACCCGGGCAATCGTGTGGCAGCCGCCCGCTTTCCGGGCAATCAGACAGCACAGGAGATTTAACTCATCCGAGCCGGTGACAGCGATGAGCAGATCTGCCTGATTGATCCCCGCCTCAGTCTGGATCTCATAGCTGGCTCCATTTCCTACCAGCCCCAGCACGTCATAAGCGTTGGATAATGCAGTAATGACCTGCTCCTTGGTATCAATGACCGTAATATTGTATCCTTCCTTGCTTAACTGCTCTGCCAGAGTTGCGCCTACATTTCCGCACCCTACAATTATTATCCTCATGGTATGTTCCTCGTTCCATCACTGACCTGTTGCGGCATCATGCCACAGGGTATTATTTTAACTTTTATATTATAACAAAAAAGTCTGTAATAGCAAAGTATTATTTTAGCAGGCGATGAACTTCCTATCCCAGCTTCTGCAGCCCATAAGCCCCCGCCAAAAATAAAAGAGTACCTGCCGCCGCCTCCGGCAGCCCGACCCTCCCTGAGGGCGACATGACCATAACAGCCACAGGAGAGGCCGCAATCAATCCTGCAATGGCCGAATAGGCCAGCATGGGCCAATGCTGAAATATCCATTCAATCAGCTTGGCAATAAGAAAAATCCCTGCCAGCACCCCTGCCCCAAAAGGAAACAAGATGATACAGGCCTGCCAGGCCCCCGGGAAATCAAACTCCAGAACTCCTTCCACAAACTGGCGGATATATGCCAGAATGGGATGGTAATATCCCAGAAGCATCAATACCATAGAACCGCTGACCCCCGGGATTACCATAGCGGCTGCCGCTATCATCCCGGCGCCCGCCAGCAGGAGCAGGGAAAGGGGATCTGCCGCAAGCCTGGCATACCCTTCCGGTTCCCCCAAAAATGCCATTCCGGCTACCAGCAGAAAAAACAGAGAAAAGGCCAGAATCGGCCCTGGCGCTCTTTTCCTCCCCGGCATTGCTTCCAGCCGGTCCAGGACAGCCGGCAGCCCTCCAATGATCAACCCGATAAAGGCCATATTGGTTGCAAAGGGATAACGGCCAAAAAGCCAGGTAAGCACAAAGGAGAGCAGGCCCACACCGATCCCTGCCCCTGCAGCAACAGGCAGCAGCAATGATGCGCTTGCTCTCCAATCCTTTCGTATATTTGCCAAGGAAGAGATCAGCTTATCGTAGATTCCCATAGATACCGCAATCGTACCGCCGCTGACCCCCGGAATGATATTGGCCAATCCAATGATCAGGCCGACAAGGAGATACCTTACAAGTTCCATAACGGATTCCATCCTTTTTTTCTCTTGGTATATCCTATTCCATTCCTTCCCCAACCATGCCAGGTGATCACCGGATCCTGCTTCCTCCCGGCTTTTTCCCTTCACTTCCCGGCAACTGGTAGCAGATTACCGGAGTTCCCTTATCCACCTGTGCAAAAAGCCTTTGGGCTATGTCATAGGGCAGATTTACACAACCATGGGAACCGCTGCTTTTGTATATCGACCCTCCAAAACTGCTGCGCCAGGTAGCATCATGAAGGCCGATATTTTTGTTAAAGGGCATCCAGAAATCCACCGGTGTGGAATAATTTTCTCCCACTAATGTAGCCTTCCTCTCCTTGTAGGTAATGCCATAGACGCCTTCCGGCGTTGCATTGCCATATGTGGGGTTGCCTGACACAAAATCCGACTCCAGGATTTTTTTCCCGTTTTTATAGAAAAGCATATGCTGGGCTGTCAGATTAACCTCTACATAAGTATTGCCATAATCCGGCTTGCCATAGGAAGCGGCAGTCTGGTAATAGACCGGCGTCCGCTTTCCGCTCTTTCCCTTCTTGATCTGCCGGATCAGCTCCTTAGTCTCCTCGGCAGAATTCATCCACCAGCCATAATCTCCCCCGGTGACCGTCACCTTGCTGCCATAGCTCGTCTTAAAGGTCCTGGTCCCAAAGATTGTATCATACTTACTCCGCAAAGATGCCACATAGGCCTCCACCTGCTTTTTATCCAGCTTTACTTTTCCATTCTTTTCAGAGATCCACTGGCTGATCGTAGAACCGTCCAAAACCTCCTTCTTATCGCCAAAACGATATGTAATTTTCGTTTTCACATATTTATTCAGCGCAGCAGCTGCCTTCTGCAGCCCTTCATCCTCTGCCGTCACCTCCGGCTCCTGATAACAGCCAGCTTCCTTCAGGCTGACTTTCTCTTCCATGGCGCAGAGTGCCTGCCGGATCGCCTCCACAGTCTTATCCTGCTTCAATACATTGCCATAAACCTCCGGTACAACCTCATACCCAACGTCTGCTTTATATTCTGACACATAGGCATTCTCCGGCTGGCGGCGGGACTCCTCCGACATTCCCTCCAACTGGGATACCACCTGGTTCAGCGCCTCTTTATCACAGGCTACAATTTCCAACCCTTTATAATCGTTCTTCTGGGATAAGAACCATGCCATATGATTTTGTTTTTTTAAAATATCTTCTAACTGGCCTTCATTCGTCAATTCCAGCTTAATCTGGTCTCCCGAAATATTTTTCTCCACTACGGAGCCATCCGCCGCCAGCTCCTCTACCGTCAGCTGATATTCCGCCAGCTTATCCTTCAACCTCTCTACATTGCTTCCAGAAGCATTCAGGCCGTTGATCACTGTTCCCGGCAAAAAATGAGATTTAAAATAAAGCATCCCTCCAACATATAACAGCGCTAATACTGCCGCTGTAACAACCAACACCCCTAGTACAGCTTTCCTTTTCATCCCCCGCATAACACTACCATATCCTTTCCACTTCCTGCTTATTTTCTCCCTATATCCCTTTTTTAGGACAGATATCACAAAGACAACACTGGTCACAATGAGGCTTAGTCCTGGCTGTACATATAGCTCTGCCATGATAAACCAATCTATGGCAAAAATCACTTCCCTCTTCCCCGGGAATGATCTTCCACAATGCCATTTCTACCTTTTGGGGTTCCTTCAGCCCATCCACCAGCCCCATCCGGTTTACCAGGCGAATACAATGGGTATCCGTAACAATGGCAGGCTGGCCAAACACATCGCCCATGATCAGATTCGCACTCTTGCGTCCTACTCCCGGAAGTTTCAGTAATTCCTCAAAGGTGTCCGGAATCTTGCCCTGATACTGATCCCTTAATATCCTCATGCAGGCGCTGATGTCCCGGGCCTTACTGCGGCCCAGGCCGCAAGGCCTGACAATCTCTTCGATGTCCTCCGGTTCTGCCGCCGCCAATGCCTCCACATCCGGATATTTTCCATACAGTTCCTGAACCACTACATTAACCCTGGCATCAGTACACTGCGCCGCAAGACGTACACTGACCAGCAGCTTCCATGCCTCATTGTACTCCAGCGTACACCCTGCCTCCGGGTATTCTTTCTTCAGGCGTTCTATAATTTCTAAAGCAAGTTCTTTCTTTGTCATAATCATCTTCCTCTATTGCCGGTATTTTTTAATAATACACTATATCTTCGGTAAAATCAACGAACAGAGGCTAACACGCTGATATTCATTGATCCATCCTGCCTCCCGGACAGATAAAGTCCTCCGCCACAGAAGTCTTCATAAGCTGTCCTAAAGGAATCCCATTGCTGACAGCCAGCCAAAGCTTACAATATTGGGCAATGGGCGCGCTTTCCGCCAGGGGGCATATCCCCAGCTGCCGGTATTCCTGAACGGTCTCATATTCCATAGCCTGCCGGGAAAGACCTGTGAGATAAATGGGGATTCCCATTTCCCTGGCCTGATCAGTGAACCGTTCCAAGTCCCGGCTGATCCCGATGGTTCCCGAATGATAACTTTCCATCAGGATCGCCTTCGTCTCCTGGGGTATCGCGGGATACCCCATCCCCACATAAGGTTCCATCTTTAAGATCTCCTTCGGCAAGGCGTTCAGCCTGGCCTTCTCCGGATCTACCGGAAAAGCAGCCATCCCCGCAGCCGTCCTGTAAGCAGAATTGCTTTGATAAATACCGTCCCGAAAAGTTCCATACCAGGCATCTCCCACGCTTATCACATCTGCAGAATAAGCCAGATGCTTCTGCAGCCTGGTAGCCCGGTGGATCGTGGGCGCCTGTCCCATTCCTTTATTGCAATAGCTTACAAATACCCCAGTCCCATATCCGCCGGAAATAAACTCCAGGGCATATCGGAAATTATCCTGTCCATTAGAACGCCCATCCTCCAGCGGATAATCCGCCGATACAAGAAGGATCGGAAGTGCCGCCCCTCCCAGCAGATATCCTAACAATGCGCCTGTATATTGTAACGTATCTGTTCCGTGAGTGATCACAATGCCGTCAAGATCTTTTCGCCTGGCTGCCCGGCCTGCGCACCGGAACAGCTGCTCCAATTCTTTTGCCGTCAGATTTTCACTTAAAATATAATAAGGTTCTTCCGTAATAAATTCAATCCCTTTTTCCCTTCCATATCTCTGGAAATAAGATTGCAACAGCTGATACTGTGCGGCCGGATCCGGATGGATTCTCTGGTCCCCTCCCAGCCGGCTTCCGATCGTCCCCCCTGTAAATATTACCTGAACTCTCATATAGGATATCTTGCCCCTTCACTGTTTTATTCTATCCCTTTGGAACATGCCACTGCTAATGCTCCCGGCCCAATATGGCAGGCTACGCTAAGGGACAGGGGATCACAGAGAACCTCTGACACCCCAAAATGCGCCTTGAGGTTCTCCGCCAGTTCCGCTGCCGCATGGTCATTTGCAGTATGCGCTACCTCTAAATGGATATTCTGGATATTTTCCAGACCTCCGAAACGATTTTTGATATCTTCTTCTATCCCATCTATCATCTTGGCCACTCCCTGCTTCCTGGTACGGGCAATCGAAAAAGCATCCAGCTTCTCCCCCTGTATGGTAAGCACCGGCTTCAGACGCAGGGCTGTTCCTAAAGCGGCGGCTGCCGGCGTAACTCTCCCGCCCTTTTTCAAATAGCTCAGGGTGTCCAACATAATATAAATACTGGATTCCAGCTTCTCCCGCTCCAGGATCTCTTTTATCTGGGCAGCAGTCCTCCCGGAACGGATGAGCGCTAAGGCGTCCATCACAGACTGACGCTGGGTCACGGAAATCCTCTGATTGTCCACCACATATACCCTGTCTTCATAATCCTGCGCCAACATACATGCTGTACTGCAGGAGCCGGACAATCCACTGGACATGGGAATATACACCACCTGCTGCGCCATTTCCAATCCTTTCTCCCAATACTGGATCACGGATTCTACAGAGGGCTGAGACGTGGATACAGCCACTCCTTCCTGAAGGCGCTGATAAAACTCTTCCTGGCTCAGGGTGATATCTTCATAATACGTCTCCTCTCCTATCAAAAAAGGCATGGGAAGCACCAGGACGCCCAACTCCTTCCCTTCCTCCTGTGTAATCCCACTATTACTGTCAGTCATTACTACGATTTTCTCCATCTTTTCCTCCTGCTTTCCCAATCAGGTATCCCTTACGTATTTATCTTTACTTGATTTTCTTGATTATTATAGCCCAAGTGACTGGCAAATACAACTCAACTGGATAAACTGTGCAAAATCCTCAAATGAAAGAAGCCAATACCAGGATCCTGATACTGACTTCTCTCTCTTTCTGTCAATATTGGCAGCTGCCGTCTTTTCCAGGCTACTTCTTCACCTTAACGGTAAGAACCTTGCTCCACTTGCTGTACTGCTTTTTCCCGCCTGCGTTCTGATAAGCCCGGACCTTTACGAAATA
>CANPZE010000065.1 GCA_947589315.1 uncultured Lachnospiraceae bacterium
ATATAAGACACACTGTATTTATCTTCAAAAATAGGATTCCCCGCACCTGTATCGATTCCTTCGCCCTTTCCCATATTGAAAGGCAGAAAATAAGTAGGTTCTCCCTCAAGCTTTGTAGTCATATAAACCTGTTCCAAATCCATTGCAAAATTTACTAACGCCCCAGCCTTCCATCTGAAAAGCCTCGTTGTGGATTTACGCTGTGTGCGATATTGATAAATCGCATCATGATAAGACTGTCCTGCCGCATTGCATTTTAACTCAAAGGTCATAATTGCCAGACCGTTTAAAAAAATAACGATGTCAATTCTCTCATTATCGCTCGCTCAGACTTCCTCTGATACGGTAAATATATTCTGTTCATACAGCTTATTGAGCACAGTATTAAATGTAGTTGCCGGTTTTGTGTACATAAGCGCCAAGTTAATCGCAAAAAGGCGGTCATAACTGGCAGCCGGTTTTATTTCATATCCATTCTCAGAAAGCCGTTCCAATATGTATTTCTGGTATTCTTTTTCGGATAAAATAGCGTTCATCTACATAACCTCTCCGTTTGTAATCTCACTTTAATGTGTTCCTATGGTAATAACTAAAATATTCTGCCTCTTTATGTTAATGATGATTTTGATTTCTTGACATATTTTGCCAAACAATCCAAATTATTTTCTCTTAACCAATCTTGTAAATCCCTTACTGACTCTTTTGCTCTTGGACCAATCACGATTTTCTCAATCAATTTATTGGTATGCCTTTCGATGCAAGCGTTATCAGCGGTATATCATATTTTTTTCAGATATGACGGATAAATATTTCTCACCCATCCAATATCCCCAAAAGTTCTTTCCTCCATGTCAGACACCTTAATACATACCCGATCTCCAACCTGTAGATCTGGATACACCCCATGGTAATAAAACAGCCAATCGCTTTCCGGTCCTTCCCCAGACTTCCATGGAAAGATATGTCCCTTGATTTTATAGCAACGGTACCGTTCAGGAACCTTTTTCCTGACCTCACAGATTTCCACACAGTAATTCCCCTCAGAATCTGGTTTCAGCAAATGCTCTCCTTTTATGATAATGTTCACATTCTCTATAAAGGAATCCAGGTGCTTTGTAAATTCTCCTGTATTTCTGAAGCGGTTAATATTATTTTCACAAAATTCATCATAAATTGCACTGATATCATCCCTATCGTTTAATTTCCGCATCTGAATCCCAGACAGAGGCGTATGGTTAAGCCGGCTGATATCCACAGTAAGCAACGGATAAATTTCCTTTCCCAGCGCCCAGGCAGCCCCCATTTCAGCCAGACAAAACGGGCTGCGCAGATATTCTTCCGTAATCAGAAAGATAATTGCCTCGCAATCCTGTATTTGGTCTTTGATACAGGAAATAAATTCCTTTCCTGTCGGCAGGCTCTTAGGATATGACGTGCAAAAAATGTCCTCCCGGTTCACCCCCATCCCTCTTTGCAAAAAATCCACCAAAAGCTCCACCAAATTCTTATTCTCCGAGCTATGGCTGATAAATATCTTTGCCATGTTCTGTTCCTCCTTCCAGATCGATCAGCTCCAGCAGCAGCCTTTTTTCCTTGTGGTATTCTGCTTGCAGCCGTTCCATCTCCTTATAATATCTTTCATATTTACTCTGCAGTTGTCTTCCCACCTTATCCATAAGCTCCAAGTTGTAATCTGGTATTGGGAGCCGGAGAAGGTTGGCATTATTCAATACCCGGATCGTAGATCCAGACTGTATGCGCTCTATGGCAATCTCTCCCTGGCGGGAACAAAGATATTCATAGAGAACATAGGGATGATACTTTTCCTTATCCACCCGGATCAGCGTGAGATTCCCACTAATATATGCCTGAGGCGGCATTCCCTCCACGATCGCTGCCTTAAAGGCAGTTCCCTTTGAAGTGATAAGAATATCATCTGTTTTAATTTGAAATTTCTGATACCAGCTGCTATCCTTCGCCCTGATCTTTTGTGCCTTGGAAAAACAGATCCTGCCATCAACCAGATCCTTTATATTCAGGTAATAGGCATCTCCATCCTGGCAAAGACGTTGTTCTTCTTCCTTTTTCAACTGTACTCCCCGGAAAATCTTTGCTACATTCTGTAACAAAATCCATTTCCCATTAGAAACCGCAACCTCCGGCCGGGCAATATAACGCACCGGCTTTAAGGAATAGGTCCCGTCCTCGATCTCTTCTGTATTACAGATACAGCTTGTCCCTTCTGCGGCAACATACTGATTCATACATTGCTCCAGCAGTTGAAGACCCTGTGGGGTGATTGTATAACAATTCCTGCTTTCCCGAGAATGCATAGTACTGATATCCAAAAATAACACCTTATTTTGGCGGGTTGGCTCCTTTTTTTTGTTAAATACAATGATTTCTGTGGTTGTACGGGAATTGGGATAGAGATTCGGCGGCAAAGTGATCACCGCCTCAATCCAATCCTGTTGGAGCAGTCTGCGGCGAATATCTGCCTCGCTCTGCCGGATCAATGCGCCGGTAGTTACCACCGCAGCTCCCCGTCCTCCTTCAGCCAGATAATATAACATATCCAAAAGATACATCCATTCTGAAAAAATGTTTCTTTTCCCCACCCATGCAAAACGGATATCAGAAGGATCCACAGAGACATTCGCATTGTTCCCTTTCGGCAGATCAGACACCATCAGATCATATCGTTCCTTTTCTTCCTTCTGTTCCGTAGCAAGAACATCTTTCCACATAATACGGCTTACAGGAATGCCATGAAAATACGCCATCAGTTTAGCAATCTCACACATGACCGGCTCAATGTCATTCCCATAATAGGATGTATTCTCCCTTTGGGAAAGATGTTCCCATACCCTCATTCCCAGACAACCGCTTCCACAACAAAGATCTCCTATTATAGAAACCTGCATATTTTGAAAAATGAGACATAATGCATCCTGTATGCTCTTAGGGGTATTACCATAACCGCCGTTACTTCCCCACAATTCAAACAAAATATCCGTCAAACTGTCCAACCGGTCAAGTAACTGTCCTTCCTGTAAAGCCTTTGAATCCGCTCCTTTCCTCTGTATCCGGAAATACCTTGCAATATCCATTCCAAAATCCTCCAGGCATTTCCGGTCTTCCTCAGCCTCTTCCAGCGCTTCCCAGTTGATCCTCTCGCCAAAACGGACAGCGCTCTCTCGTAACAGATAATCCTCCACACCATTTAACAGGGGGATCAAGCCCTTTCTATAAAAAGAAAATTCCTTTTCCCACTTCTCGGAGCGGACCCCCTGATAAACCACAAAAATCCAATGGAGCATCATATAAAATACCTGCTCACAGGAATATCTGGTATTTAATCGCTGCCAATAGGCACTTAAGCTGCGCTTCATGATACCCCTCCTCTCCGCTGGAAAACTTTTCCTTGTCATCACTATAACAAATCAAAAGAATATTATCAATGTATTTGCATACATAAAATTTATTTCTGAGGAGGCTCGTATAATCATATGCCCTTCATAAACTTTATTTGATTATGAATCTCGTATATAAGCTCCTCATCAAATTTTATCACCATATGGCAAAGATTTAATATATTCCTCCATATATTGAAAATCTGGGCTGCCATCTCTCTTACCAGGTAATTTAATTATAGTTTCTTTCATCTTGTTCAAAGTCCACTTTCTTCCATATCCAAAGCGATATTTATTAGCTTTAATAACCGTGATAAGAAACATTGCAATATACTTATTCATCTTCCAAAAATCTTTGGCATATAATACATTAACATCATCAGAGGCCCAAAATGGTTTATCCTGATAGAATGCCTCTCCTACACTGCCATTATAATTTACTGTAATACAATTGGGTTCCCAAAAAAAATCCGTTTCTATTTTTTCTCTAATTCCATTATTTTCACTTATTGCTCCTAAAAAAATCACATTTCCTGGAATCATATCAGCTTTTGTAAGTCTCTTACCCTTTTCAAAATTAAACAATTCTGATAACTTATATTCTTTCCATTTTTTTATATTTAGTTCAATTGATGTTCCTTTGTTCGTAGTCCTTATTGGAATAATATCAACTTGGTCTATCCATTCTGGTAAGCTATCTGGCAACGAAAGCTCTCTTAATGTTCTATCAGCCTGTCTGCCATAGTTAAACCTATATGCATTTTTTGAATACACAGACAATAGAAAAGTTTTTGCTTTAAATCCATTGCAGTCTTAGGAGTTAAAACAGCAATTTGATGCGCTACATAACATTCTTCATTTTGAACATGCGCCATAAGTACTGATCCTTTCAAAGGTACAGTAATAATACCTGCCGGATATTTCCTTACTCCCTCACATTCCTCAACTCTTGCAACCACACCATTATTTTTATCTTAAGCGCTTACAAAATTAATCCCCGTTTCAGATATGGTCATTTCAGAAAAAATCAATGTCTTGGGATACTCAATTTCAAATAAGTCATTTAGTTTCATTTATTTCACCACTCTTAACTAAATATGCTAAATACTCGTTTACTGTATCTTGAAAATCGCCCATTTTAAGCTTTGAATAATCCGTCTGCATATATGCTTCACATAACCATTCATCTTTAGAGGTAACACAATGCCTTACTGATAATCCACCAACAACATCTTTATTTCTATATAATTTCAACCATTCATCCTCTATACTTTCCCATTTCCCCAATGCATCTATTCTTCCTAACTTCTTTCGCTTAACAAAACCATCATCTTTGCAATATCCGAAAAATGTCTCCTGAGTACTATCATGCGGCGTATGCGCTTCCCAAACCATAACACATACATTAGTCCCAGTTGGATAGAAAATATCATCAGGCATGGAAAAAACAGCTTTTAATGTATTTTTCTTCATCAAGCGGTCTCTAACATTCTTATATTTTGTACCTATTGCGCAACTCATTGGAACTACTACTACTCCGATACCGCCTACAGTCAAAATATCTAACAGATGTTCCACAAATTCCAATTCAACAACATCTTTTTGTGAATACGGCGGATTGATCAATCCAATATTAATGTTTTTTCGCTTAAGTTCTTCCGTGATATTCTTATTAAAACAATCCCCTTTGAATATATTTGACTTGCCATCTTTCCGGATAATCATATTGGCAATTGCTAATGTGTAAAGACCATCATCAAACTCAACTCCATACAATCCATTTTTACGGATATTTTCAACTTCATCTGGATTTGCTCCTTTGAACATTTTGCTCATAGCAGTTACTAAAAATGATCCCGATCCACAACAGATATCTACTACCCTGCTATTTTTATTTACATTGGCTAAATCACACATAAACTCTGTTAAATGTTGCGGAGTTAATACTATTCCTAGACCGCTGCCATCGCCACCAGAATATTTTATAAATTCATGATAGAAAACCCCTAAAGCATCAACTGTACTATCAGCATAATCCATCATTGGTTTGATCTTCATTTCCAACTGCTCAACATACCAAGTAATTGATTTTGAATGTCCAAGTGGTATTTCTGCAAATTTAGTATTATCTTGAAGCGTACTAAATACTTGCTTTATATAACTTATACGATTACTTTTGATATCACTTTCCCGCAATACGTTTTCAATAGCATTTTGAATATTCTGCATAACTAACTTATAAGATGTTAATGAAGCGTAGCTTTTAGAAAAATCTTCATCCTTTAATGCTATTAGGATTCCTGCAATAAATATTGGTTTATGAGCTTCCGTTACTTTTATCTCCCTTAATGAATTATGCATATCAATAGCTGTGTTTCTTATTTCATCCAAAGAATATGCCTTTTTTAGTTTACTTCCTTTTATTAGTTCAATATAATTTTGCGGTTCCAGAATAATATCTTTTGCTTTTTCTAATTCAGTATATGTCTCCTGACCCTTCCCCCAGTAAAAAGCATCTACTTTCATATTATCTACATTAGTTCCACTAATAGCCAATGCAACAACATTATACTCTCGTTTTAAAAATTTTGCATAATACAGCGCTCCATCTACCGCATATGCGCTTGGTCTATTAAAATTTTCACTACAATGCTTTTTAACCGTATTCTTACATTCAATAACAATAATAGTATTTACATCGTCATTAAAAGTAATCACATATTCCGGCCTTGCCTTACCTTTTCCTCCTTGGGAGAAATCTTCTAAATTACACTCCTTTGGTTTTCCTCCAGCTATTTTTAGAAGTTGTTCTATTTTATCAATACTTGCGACATCACCCTGAGGAAAAACATAACCAAATTCATTTTGTCCAATAACACATTTCATTTCTTTTAATGTTAGACTTTCTGTATACTGTTCAATAGCCATTATGATTCCCCCATTATTATTGCCCGTTTTCATAAAATACTTATCTATATCGCTTTTTTAATTCATCGGAATTTTCTAACTTTCAAAACTGAAAATTGCTAACTTGAGGGGGATCTTCATCCTACATACTCCTCCTCATATTATTACATAATACTATAAAATATTAAACTTATCTAGTATTTTAGGGTATTTAGTGGATATACATTTAGTGGATATCGTGAAACATTTTTGCGAACATCTGTTCTGATTTCATTATACTATCTTACAAACAAAAGTCAAGATACAATTTTTGCATACATAAAATTTATTTCTGAGGATGCTCGTCCGCATTCTTTCTTCTATGCAATCTGAACAATCCTGCATTTCTCACACAGCGGGTAAGAATCCACAAAATCCTGTATCCTCGTCCGCATTTCCTCATAACTTCTTCCATAGAAATACAGCGCAGTCTCTGTATTCCCTTCCCAATGGCTGAACCGCTGCCCAATGCCATCTAAAAGCCGTTCCAATTCTTCAATAAGTACATTTACATCACAGGATCTATAGACCTCCTGAGGGAGATCTGTTCCATTTAGATACAAGCCAAGCCCCTGGAAGGCTCCGATCTCTATTTTATCCGCAGCATCTCCTACCTCAAGCCAGCTCCCCCTGGGAATCATATCTACCTTTCCCAGATACGAGATAAATCGGGGAAGCACATCTTTTCTCACATTCATTTCAATATCACAGCTCTTTATCTCGCCATTTGCCTCCTGCAGAGTACTGCCTCCAGTAACTTCTCCCAAATGGTATTCCTGCATCATCGCAGCAAGGGGCTCCTCAAAAATCCCCGTACGGTGCATTGGCTGCAGACGGGCATTCAAATGTAACAAAACAAAGATAGATTCTTCCTTTTCTTTTCTGAATTTAGCCGATAACCTCATCTTCCCCTCTTTTCTGCGCATGTTTAGTCCCAGTTATTAGCTGCCAGACAAAACGATGTACGGTGTCCAATAATACTGCCGTTATCGTAGAAATAACCATCACTGCCAGAAAGATCACTACGCTGTATTTCAACATAATGATCTGCTTCTGCCAATAATAATAGCAGAAAAAGGTATGTGTAAGCCAGATATAAACAGAATATTTCCCCAGTAATTTTAATAACCTTCTAAGGCAATCCGGTATAACATCATAGACCTGGATCAGCGACCATACAAAAATCGGAATAAATAAAAAATCTAAGATTTTATGGTAAATAAATCCCAAACCTAAAATCTCAATCATCAACACTTTAAACGCAAATATCCCTACTGGTAAAATAATTGCCCAAAGCACATGCCTCTTTTCTATGGTAAGGTCATCCAAAATATTCAGTTTGGCACAAAGATATCCAGTGAGAAAAACGTAAAATGATCCAGTCAATACAGAATAACGAGTCACCGGACAAACTATCGCTGCAGACATAATGATTATATATGCCGTTATAATATACTCTTTTTTAAATTTTACCGTCAGATATGTCACTATCAAATCAAGAAATGGAAAAACAAGCAGTATCTTATAATAAAAATAGATATACCACCATTCTCCATTAATTGAGGGACTAATGCCAATAAAGTTCCTCACTATCTCCCTCAGTGTCCATGTATTGTTAAAAAACAAGAGACCAATAGGAACAAAAATGAGAAAAATAAGCCAGAATCTTGTCATGAACGAAATCCAGGAATGGAATACATGATTCCAATCGCAGACAAATTGATTTTTATAATCGGGAATCTTGCCCCATACCTTCATCGCCTTTTTACACAAGCCATATCCGGTAACAAATGCATAGATCGAAACGCAGCTGATAAAGTCTCCAAGGAGCCTCTCAATAGTAATTCCATTTGACAGCTTGTATATGGATACCATTCCCGGCATCCTTCCCTCATAACAAAATAAATGTTCGCAAACCATAAGAATAATGGCAATCCCATACAGTATCATGGATATTTCTTTTGTAAAATATCCCTTTTTCATTACAGACTCCTCTCATGTAGCTTACTTTTCCCCATCGATACGATCCTATACATTGCTCGCCAAGACAAACCCGCTTTACGCATTTAATATATTATATTATTATACAAACTTTTGCTTACATGTCAATAAAAGCCATCCAAAACATGCAGCATGATCACCACAAAAGCGCTTATGATTCAAAACAGACCATAATTAGATTTTCTTATGGGGAGTCATATCATATTCTTCCTTTAAAGAACAATTTTTTAATTATCTTTTTACAAATTGCTTCCATGTTCTCAAGCTTGTATATCATTCTTGCGAACAATGAATAGGATGGTACGCTCCTGGCAAGAATGTAAATAATTTTATTCTTATAGTCAAAAAAGTTCAGAGGGGTCTTTTCTCCAGAGATTCTATCCATATATGCGCTGTAAAGCCCATCACATTTTATATGCTCCACATCTATTTGTTTGACACATTCCCGGCAGCATATTAAAAGAGAATCCGACAAACTCGAAAATTTAAAATCACCGCCTGCTATCTTTCTGAATTTTGAAATGTCATATACCCTGTTCAGCATTCTGTCATTATCCATCCTGTCACTTTTATTCGGAAATGCCTTTTTTAATGGGTTGATATTATCCAGATAGATAATCTTCATTTCAATTCCAAAGTTTTCCCTGAAAATCTTCTGATATATGTCAATGAGATCTCTTCTCGTAATGCTGTCTCCTGATGTAACATTGATAATCTCACCGAACGCAGCCTGATTTCCAATAAGCTCTATTATCCCCCGCGCCACATCTTTTCCATATGTAAGCACTGTCTTCTTATCTAGCATATCTTTTGTTAAGACAAGCGTATGTCCCTGTAAAACACGATATAACCACTGCTCCTTTTCCCATACGAACAGAGGCAGCCTATTGGCATTATAGGTTACATGTGGCCTGACAAGCGTCCAATTATGATACCTAGATGCCATAAGAATATCTTCAATCCTAGCTTTTTCCAAATGATATTCATGGGATGATTTCCGCTCCTTCTCCGAACATATATCAAGCACCCTTGGCATATCTTCTGTGATCGGGTAGTCCGAATCTGCGCACACCGCTCCGGAACTCATTCCTATATAATGGTCAGTAGCTTTCAGCAACTTTTCATATCGTGGTAAAAATGTCGCTTCAGTGTACCACATAAAATCAATAATGCAGTCATATCTTTCTTCCTCCAGGACGTTGTTCATAAAGGTATCATCCAGCACATTTCCAGCCAAATGCAATGCTCTATCTACCCCCCCCTAAAAATTTTTCTGGAAATATAACTGACCTGATTTCTGCCATCTTCCGCCAGAAGTTCGACCAATGGACGTCCCATTGTTCCTGTGCCGCCAATAATAAGCACTTTCATTACTTTTTATCCTCCAATAAATTTGTTTACAGTGTCCCTGATGTAGGATTGCAAAGGGGCTCCGCATGACTAGTATAGCATAGGATATGAAGTTTCGTCTATCTCTCCTTCACAAAGTTACATATTTAAAAATTTTACAATTCTCTCGCAGCTTGATCCATCCTGATATTCGTGCAGCCAATCGCAAAGCCGCCGTCTTTCTTCCCTGTATTGATCCCGTCCCTCCTTTACCTCCTGAATAAAACCAAACAGATCGTTCATCGTATAAATACGGGATCCTGTCAGGAAGAATTCCGGATCATCTACACACATGCTATACTTCATTTCCTCTTCATCATATAAAACAAATGCCAGTGGGCGATCCAACAAAATGAACGAATATGCTATGGAGGAATAATCACTAATCAGTGCATCCGCATCCTTAAGCAGACGGTAATTATCTATATCTAATTCCTTGACCGTATCTGCAGTCAATATAACAATATTATCTCCTGCATGTTTCATCAATAACTGAATAGTCGCTAAGTCCTGCATCGGATGAATCTTTATGATAAGAAGAACATTCAATTTTTCTAATAGGCTCTGCAAATCCTCAATTTGTTCCTGAAACATAAGTAAAGGAATTCCATATGGATAGGAAGCATTAGAATCGTTTCTCTCCGTTCCTGCCTGTTTGCGGAAAGTCGGCATCCACAAAATTATTTTATCATAAGTTTTATTTGTAATCTTCCTTATCTCACAGGGAGTATCCTGATAAAAAACATCATGCATGGGGTATCCTAAATGGACAAGTTTGGGATTAGGATAAGGTATCGACCTTTCCTCACAATATATCGGATCAAAATTCGCTGATGCTGTCAGATAATAATCTATTGTCTCCGGCAGATTCATAAAATTTTTTGCATTTTTCAGGCTAAAGGTACCATGATCAAAGAACATGCTTACTTGATCCTTCCTTACCTTTTCTGTAACATAATTATCTGCTGTAAAATATTTTGCGCATGCTATATAATAATTTTTCATTATAGAAGGACTATTAACTCCGTATACTTTAACATTTTCTGGTATTTGCGCAGAAACCTGTTTTCGTTTGTTTTTAATCAGCCAGACAATGATATATTTTTTATTCCACATTTTATCAATCAGGTAATTATAAAAGGCACCTCCATTACAATCAAAATCATTATGGCTTTCAATGATAATGATGTCTTTTAATGGTTTTTTCTTTGTGGCCGCAAAGATAATAAACTGCTGCATTCTGGAAAATGTATCACAAGCAAATATCCTTATGTGTTCCACTGCATAAAATATTCCAAATTTCTTCGCTTCATAAAAAAGACGCCGAATATTATAAATCGTCTTTCCCATCCATTTACCTCCTATTTAACATCATCCTTTTACTGCCAGTATTTTGTTTTTAAATTATATTTCTATTTCTTGATCCAATTTCTCCACAAAGTTCTCTATTGAAAATTCCAATGCCCTTTCACGGGCATTTTCCCTAATGACATCCAAATCTGAACATTTTATTACTTTCATTAATTTATCTGCCAGCGCCTTCGGATTCCCTTTGGGAACAAGGAATCCATTTTTACCATCCTCGATAATTTCAGGTAACGCCCCACTTCTGGCGCATATGCAGATAACTCCAGCTGCCATTGCCTCAATAACAGCAATTCCAAAACCCTCCTCCCAGACAGGCATATGTATAAACACATCCATTTTTTCAAAAAGCTGAGAAATATCATGGCGTTCTCCCACAAAAAAAACATGGTTTCCCAATCTCAATCTCTCGGTCATCTCTTCTAGTTTCCTCTTATATGGGCCATCACCAACAATGAAAAATCTATACCTTTCTTCACTCGGCAGGAGAGAAAGAGCCTTAAGAGTTACCTGAACTCCCTTTTCTTGAATAAGCCTTCCTATGTAAATGAGTTTTACCCCCCCCCCCCAAAAAAACATTATTTTAAATAAAA
>CANPZE010000066.1 GCA_947589315.1 uncultured Lachnospiraceae bacterium
CACTACTTGATATTTTCCAAAAAACAAAAGAGGTGTTGTGTAGATATGATTATTATATTTATACATCGAAGCGTGTGCTGCATCTTACAAATTCAGAATTAAAGATACCACATCTTATGGGTATGCAGTATGTTGGCAGACCGAACCAGTTTACCGGGGATTTTGGAGTGTATTCCATTAAGAAAAAGCGGATTACGCATGAGTCGGTTGAAAAGCTGGTAAGGAAGTATTACCGTACCGAAGAAAAACAAAGGTTAATGCTTGAAATGATTTACCGTAAGCTGAATAACCTGCATTTGTTGGAAGAAATGTTCTGTTCGTATTCAAGACTCTATCTATATGAGAAGGATGAGGTCATGGGAACGGAATTTAACTGTGATTACCTGATGGTGCATGAAAGCGGAAAGGCAATTCTGCATTTAGGTCTGGTAAAGTCAGAGGACAGCAAGGATGTGTACCATTGTAATTCCTTTATGACAACTTATCAGAATGACAGGGAACGGGATTTGTTTTTCTGCAAATTATCAAAACGGTATGAAATCAACAAAATTGTCAGGGAAAATAAACAGTCAAAGGAGAAAGAGGTCGTTTATCTGAGTGGGCAGGCAGAACTCAGGGAAATGTCAGGCATTACAAAAATGCTGGCAGAGGCTGGGATAGAAGCGGACAAAGAATTGATGAAATATATTCTGCGGCTGAATGTAAAATTCGGCGAATACCATACGCCGGATATGCTCTCCGACAATGAGCAGCTCATAAAGAAATGCCGTAACAAGCGTGACGAGGCATTAGTGAAGGATTTTATCCGTCTTTGGAGGGAGCGGACAGATGGCGTATAAGCAGGAACTTTGGGACGAGGCAAAAAAGAAGTGCCGGCTGGGGGATGAAGAAATCCGTATGGCGAAGGAAATGGGACTTAACCCAAAAAGTCTGATAAAGAATATCCCAGACAAAAAAGAAATGTGGAAAGCTCCGGTAAAAGACTGGATTCGTGATATGTACGAGGACATGAAAAGGAAATCAGAACAAAAAGCAAAGCGTAAGAATAGGAATAGTAAGTAATCACAGCATCTAAGCCATTTTGGTTTGGGTGCTGTTTTTTTGCCTGAAAGCAGGAAGAAGGTGAGAAAACTGAACATCAAAAAAGTGGATGACAAGCCAATGGTTATCCATACCAAAGAGAAAACAAAGCTTCATGTAAAGGCTGCCCCGGAGACAAAGCTCAAGGGGCGCAATGTCCTGACGGTAGACAGAAGCCCGAAGATTGCCGGAAACGGAAAAGAGGTCGGCACAGATCAGACGGATAAGAAAAAGTCGGCAATGAAAATCAGGACAAAAGGGGAAGCAGTCAAGACAGCGGATAGAGGCAAAAGGACCTCTGGTGAAAATATGCGGCAAAAAGACCGTATGGCACCGGAAAAGCAGTCTGTGCCAGCGAAAGGGAAAGCCCCGGCGAAAGAGAACATTAGTAAGTCCGTACAGAAAGAAAACAGCATGTATGCCCAGTACCGCAAAACAAAGCAGGATAAGGAAAATGCCATTGGAAAGAAAAATGATACGGTAAGCTCTCTTGCCTCTGTTGGTGCAAAGACCGCTTTAGACCAGATGGAGGGCGGTAGTGAGGTTTACGAGTCCTATATGGCGGCGAGAAATCTGTCCCGTCCGCTGGAGAGTGCGGCGGATGCAGGAAGGCGTTTGTACCGGACACAGGCGGCAAAGGCAAAGGAAAAGCGGATCAAGAAGGTTCAGGCAGGAAAGAAAATCAGTAAGAAGGCGGTAAAGGACAGTACCGAAAAAGCCGCAAAGGAGACAGGAAAGGCAGCGGCAAAAAAAGCTGCGGCGAAAAAGCGTGTAAAGAAAAACGTTGAACACGGACAGGCGAAGGCAGCGGCGGCAGTAGCGGGAACAGCGGCAGGAAGTACCGTTACGGGACCGGGCGGTTTTCTGATCGGTGCGGCTGCCGGAGAAGCAGCAGGGATCGCATTGGACCGGAAGGATGTAAAAAATTCCACCAGAAACCGTATGATACAGCTTTTTGTGGCGAAGCTGCGGCAGGAAGAAAATCAGGACAGTATCGGGAAAGCCTTGAAAGACATTGTAATGATGCGTTTTTCCATGCTGGCAAAATATATCGTCCGTTATGTGGGGCTGTTTCTGCTTGCCCTGTTTGCTCTGGTGGCACTCCTTGCCCTTCCGATCATAGCGGTCATTGCGGTAATCTATAATTCGCCTTTTGCCATATTCTTTCCGTCCATATCGTCGGGAGATACCACACAGAATGTTCTTTCTGCTTATGTGGTAGAGTTCAACCGGGAGGTAAACGATGAGCTGATCAACCATTCCGGCTATGACGAGAGCGAAAAGATATATGTAGATTTTGAAGGGGCAGGGACACCGGATAACTACTGTGATATTCTTGCGGTCTATATGGTGAAGTATGGCAATGGCGATACTGCCACGGATATGACGGATAAAGCAAAGCAGAATTTAAAAGCGGTCTTTGATGATATGTGCAGCTATTCCATATCAGAAAGGACCGAAACGCAGGAGGATGAGGAAGGGAATACCACGACCATAAAGATAAAAGAGGTCAATGTAGAGCTAAAAAGCTATGATGATATGATTTCCATTTATGCTTTTGATGCAGATGAACAGGAAATGCTTGCGGAACTGATGAAACCGGAGTATTTAGCCATGCTTGGCTATACGGGCGGCGGTGATCCCGGTGTAACAATCAGCCCGGAGCAGTATCAGGCAATCGTGGATTCCATTTCCGATGCCAACGGAAAGAAGGTCGTGGAATATGCCCTGTCAAAAGTAGGCTATCCTTACAGTCAGGCATACCGAGACAGCGGAGATTATTATGACTGCAGCTCCCTTGCCTACTACGCATGGCAGAATGCGGGCGTAAACATTATGTATGAGGGTTCGAATACGGCGTCAGCGGAAGGAAAATACTGTTATGACAATAACCTGCTGGTAAATTATGATGAAATGCAGCCGGGAGATCTGATTTTTTACAGTTATGAGAAAAACGGAAGATTTATGAACATCAGCCATGTTGCAATTTATGTTGGTGACGGAATGGTGGTGGAAGCCGCCAATACAAGGCTTGGTGTTGTGTATCGTCCGGTGCAGGGAAAAAGCAGCATTGTAATGATTGGCAGACCGAGATAGGCGGTGAATGGAATGGGAAAAAAGAAAGAGCCTGATTATGAAGCGGAGCTGGTACAGGAATACGAGCATTGGGAGTATCTGAAAGAGTATGGCGGGAGTGATCCATTTTATGACGATGCGACCAACATGAACCTGACACGCAATCATATCATATATGCCAGGAAGCAGCTTGAGGAGCAGTATGGGCAGGATTTCAATAAGTACCCGGAGATTTATTTCCGTGAGCTGCCCCCGGAAGTAGAGAGAGGCTATGTTGCAAGGTCGGGGGAAATCAGGGACAGGGCGGCGGAAGTTCTTGACACCTATCTTTCCGATGCAAATTTCCAGTATCTTTTATGCAACAGGGAGCATCTTGATAAAAAAGAAGCGGAAAAAATCAGTATTGACAATGTACTCAAGTATGTCTCCGGTCTTGCCGCTGCCTTAAAAAAGGATGACCTGATTACCATGCGGCGGCATGTTTTGGGACCGGAAAGCTATCAGGAAGCCTTTGCAGAGTGTGCAGAGAAAGTGAAACACATGATAAGTGAAAAGAAAGCGGAACCGTCAGCGCAGATAAAAGGCTGTCAGATGACGTTATTCCAGATGGGACTTGAAACAGGGCTAAGCCGATAGGCGCAGCCCTTATTCTATTTATACGCAAAATGCGGGAGAAGGAGGAAGCATTGAAATTAGAGGATATGATACTTGTGATTGAGAACCGGAAGGGAACGGAAACCATGTTCCTTTTGGGGCTGCTGGATTATATGGAAATGGTCTTAAAAGCCTGTGAAGACTCGGCAGTAGATATGGCTGATGCGGTAAAGCAGTTGTATGACACAAGGGATAATGGAGAAGGCTGGAGTGAGTTGTATTTTGCAGGAAACAAGAGCAGTCAGGCGAAATTCTGTGTCAGCGAAGCACAGCTCAGGTATTATTTGCTTGGGATGCAGGAGGATGGGACAACAGAAAAGCCCTCCTTTGATGAAGAAAGATGTACACCGGATTGTCTGGAGGTCTTAAAAGCATACGGAATGGGAACAGACGGACACGCTCTTTTTAGCAGCCTCCATTATGAGGCGGTAGAGCATGATTTTCATGCAGGGGAGATTGTGAGGAATCTGAATGGAAGTGATTACCGGATCATGGAAGTGTTAAACCCTGAGAATCTGCTGTTAATGTCGGTCAGCACGGGAAAACTTCTTGTCGGTGTGAATACACAGTATTATCAGAGAACACCCAAAGAAGGATATTCCTCTCCTGACAGCGTAATCTGCGGTATTGAATGGGGACAGGGAATCTATTTTAACAGCCGGATAACCAATATTGATTTTGAAAGTATCCGCAGCAGCTATGGAGTATCGAAAGAGGCGGAGACTCTGACACAGTACCGGGACAGGTTAAAGCATGAATTTTGCTTGTATGACAGCCTGAAAGACAGCACAAATGTGACACATGAAATGAGACAGGCAGCATGGAAGAGCCAGCAGGCAGTATTTGAAACGGAGGATTATAATACTTTTCTTGCATTTCTGGATAAAGGATTTTATGATGGAAATTTTCGTGGCATTGTACCGGGGGAGCAGCAAATACAGAAAAAGCAGGAAAAATCAAGGTAGCACAGGGAGGATTTGAAAGGATGGAAAAACAGATAACAGGGAAAGAGATTACAAAGGATATGGAGCATCTGGTTAAGCTGCTTCATAAGGAGTGGGAACGCAGCGGAAAGACAAAAGCGGAAGTAACCGTAAGTCTTTCCGATGCAGCGGAAGTAAAAAAGCGTTTGGCAAAAGCGATTGCAGAAAAGCAGAAACAGCTTGAAAATGACGAACTGACCTTTCAGCAGAGCATGGAGCTGTCAAAGAACAATTTCGTATTGCTCCGTCTGGTAAGGAAGGTAAAAAAGGCAGAGGACAAGATCAATCAGAAGGGGATTGACTTCAAATTCAGGGTAGAGCTGGATAAAGAGGAATTTAAACTCTTTTCTGAAATTGTTGGAATACAGGAGGTATGATCGTCATTGGGGAAAAAATATAAGGTCATTTATGCTGATCCGCCCTGGCAGTACAAAGTTTATTCCAAAAAGGGGGAAGGCAGAAGCGCAGAGAACCATTATCATACCATGAACATTGAAGAAATACGGTCATTACCGGTAGAGTCCATTGCCGATGATGACTGTATTCTTTTTTTATGGATTACATTCCCTTGTCTGCTGGAAGGCATTTCGGTCATGGAAAGCTGGGGGTTTACCTACAAGACCTGCGGCTTTAACTGGGTAAAAAGGAATAAGAAAGCAGACAGCTTTTTTATGGGGCTTGGATTCTGGACTCGTTCCAACTCGGAAATCTGTATCCTCGGAACAAGAGGCAGACCGAAACGGGTATCAAAGGCGGTGCCGCAGGTATGCGATGCAAGGATTATGGAACACAGTAAGAAGCCGGATGAAATCCGGGAGCGGATCGTAGAGCTGTGCGGGGATGTTCCCCGGATAGAGCTGTTTGCAAGACAGAAGTACGAAGGCTGGGACTGTCTTGGAGATGAGATAGACGGAAGGGATATAAGAGAATCAATATTGGAGGTGTAGACGATGGGAGTGGATTATCAGGTCAGCCAGCTATACGATGCCGGGATTAAGCAGGCTGCTTCGAGTGCCGGGGACTGGAAAAGCGTATGCCGTCTGGCAGGCAGGCTTTACCGCTATGAGTTTGACAATATCCTAATGGTCTATATGCAGCGTCCGAATGCGACTCTGGTGGCAGATTATGACACATGGAAAGATCCACGTGTCGGACGGTATGTAAAGCGGGGAAGCCGGGGAATTGCTATTTTCCCGTCAAGGGCTTTAAAGCCGCATATGCGGTATGTGTTTGACATCAGCGATACCGGAGGAAGCAATACCAGACTTACATGGGAGCTGGATGACCAGACAAAGGAAGCATACGCAAGGTGGCTTGGCAGACAGGAAGAAATCGGGAAAAGGGAGGCGGCAGGGCAGCCGGACAAAAAAGAATTTGCACAAAGTTTCTTAAAAGCCTTTACAGAAAAACGGATCGGAGTCATAATGGACTCAGAGTTCGGAGAGAGAATTACCGAACTTGCTCATTTGGCAGGAACGAAAAGAATTTTGGTAGATGATAAAACGCAAGAGATTACGGCAGAGGAAGTGTTAAAAAGAAGCGTCGAGTATGCGGTATTTACCCGGTGTGGCTTTGACATTTCCCCTGAAAAACAAGATTTTTCTTTCATTACCGCATTTACATCGGAAGAAGAAGTCTACCGTTTAGGATCACTTGTAAGCGATATATCCTGTGAAGTGTTAAGAAACATTGCAAAAGAATTGACGCAGATGGAAAGGAGTATTGCTTATGGCAGAAATGTTGACGTACCACGAAGCAGCGGACGGGATGCTGTATCCCGACCTGACATTACCGGAGGAGAAGGTATCGTTGACGAACCTCGGCAGATTCGCAGTAAGAGCGGCGGAATATCTGGAGGAGAACCACAGGGAGAGATATATGACTCTCGTGAGGTTCGGCAAGCTGGCGGAGAAAATGCAGGAAGTGGAGGAGGAAGCCAACCGGATGATGGAGGTCTGGGAGAACGACTTTCTGAAAAAGAACCCGCCAAAGAATCCGGAATCCACGATGGAGATGTGGCAGTTAAGACAGCAGGCGAGGATGCAGGCGGAGGAAATCGTGATGGCGGAAGTCGTTCTGAAGTTCTACTAGAGGAAGATAAGGAGCGGCAGGAACAGTTAAATAGTGAAATCAGCCGGGAACTTGAAAAACTTAACGCTCTCGGCAGTACGGAAAAGGGAAGCTATGAACAGGCTTCTTTTTCTTTTACCCAAAATGGGGATATTGTGATCCCGGAAAAGTACACCTATAAGAAACCCAAGACGGAGCTTGTGGTTCCCCATGATTATATCCGTGAAGTGCTGTTGAAGGGCAGCGGCTTTTCGCATGGTAAGAGAAGGATTTATGAAATTTTTGATACGGTGTCCGATCCGGGGGAGCGTGTGAAGCGGATCAAAAAGGAATACGGTCAGGGCGGTGTAGGCTGGCCCGTGGACGGGAACGGGCTGCACGGCTATGATACGTTTCATGGAAAGGGAATCCGTTTTGAATGGCGGGATGACGAAGGGGAAAAGGATGGATATTTAGGCTGGAACGCTGTAGAGCGGGAGTTAAGTGTCCTGATTATGACGGGGGAATATTACCAGCCGCCAAAAACCTTTGACCGTGAGCAGGTTTCCGCCGCTTTGTGGCAGGAGCCGTTGGATGAGTTTTTCAATAGGGGAATTTGGGAGGATATTGCCAATGTCGGGTTAAAAGAAGTATTAGGCAAAGATTTTCCTGAAAGCAGTAAGATACAGTTTGTTGCAAGTCTGTACCGTCCGGGAATGATCTCTTTTGGATCACAGAGCCGCTTTAAGAACAAACATGGGGAATGTGAGATAGATCGTCATGACTGGGGAATCTCCGTAGAGTTCTATGATGAAACCGGAACAAAATGGAGAACGGAGCTTGACTGGCAGGACTGCACTTCATACATGGAAAGCATGATAGCAGACGGGGTATTCCAGACCAGAGGCGAATATGCACAGTTTACCGAGCTTGCAGAAGATAAAAAAGTTGTAACCGGGGTAGTGCCTTTTCAGGAAGATACAGAAAAATTCCTATCCGAAACCGCCGGGGAACATCAGAATTACCGGGTAGAGCTGGTGGAACGGATACTGAAGGACACAGGCAGGGAAGATATAGAAATTGCATGGGATGAAACTCACGATGTAATTCAAGCTGGGGCTGGGGAAAGCCGTATGTATGGCAGGGAGGTTTATGACTATATCCGGGAAAACTGCCTGCAGCTTGATAAGTATCAGAGGGACAGCCGTATCCACTACGAAGATATGGAACAGTTCAATCTAGATGCAGCCGCAAGCCTTGATCTGCACAAAGAGAAATTTATCCGCCGCATGACCTTTGATACGGTAGAAATGACAGAAGAAGCCGGCAGACAGGAGGATGGGCTGTGGCAGGAGGCATTAAAAGGGTATTTTAATGAGGAAATCCAGTATATCTCCGTAAAAACCCTGCTGTATGACATCTTTACCACAAATCTTCCGCTGGATTCCAAAGCCGGTTTTCTGGCAGCCGTTTATGGGGAAGAAAGAGAAGATTTCAGCATGTCGGATACCTTCAGCGGTCCTTATGGGGACACCCGTATTACAAGGGATAAAGAAGGGATTACGGTATCCTATGCAAAGGCAGACGGAACAAGGGGAGAACACAGGGCAGATTACGCATACTGTGCGGCATTGATTCTTCATATGATCGAGGAAAATGATTATCTGTCAGAGGAAGTATTTGACCGCTTTTCACAAAGCCCGGAGTCTTTTTCTGCCATGCCGTGGTTTATGGATATTTACCATGAATACAAAGAAAGGATGCGGCTGGAGCCAAACTTTGAGGCGATTGAAATTGAGGAGCCGCAGCAGGATGCACCGCAGGAAGAACCTGAAATTGAGCGTGTGGAGGGGGAAGTCGTTGACAAAGGCGGAAGGGTTTTAAGACCTGCCGGGGGTGCTTCATTTCCAAAAGCCTTAGAGCAGGTGGAAGCAATGGAGGAGGACTTGCGTGAGGCGGCGGAAATCTATATGCAGACCTGTACCAATATCGTACCGTATCAGCCGCTGCTTCACAAGATTGTAACATGCCGTCTTTCCGGCACAGAAAGATTACACTTCTTCCAGAGGGTAGTGACACATGACCGGGAAGAGAGTAAATCTTATTTTAATAATGAATACAGTCTGATTGAATCGGTACAGAATGGAGAGGGTGTAACCTTTGACTATAAGAACAGGAATGGAGAGCGGCAGAAAAGCCTTGTGGCTTTCGGGCAGCTCTTTTCCATTGCAGAATACCTGATCCGTGCCGGACAGTTCGTGGAAAATCGGAGACTGGAGCAGTTTGATAAGGAATGGGAAAGTACCGCTCTGGAGAAGAAATCTCCGGTTGAGCAGGATTTGACAAATGCGCTGCAGGAACTGCAGGAAAAAGCGGTAAAGGGCAACTTCCGTTTTGAAACAATGGAGCTTCCAAAAGCCGGACAGAAAACAAGATACGGGTGGAATATAGAAGCAATCCGTCTGATGAAGCAGATCGAATACGAGGACAGAGCAGCCACACCGGAGGAACAGAAGGTGCTTGCCCGCTATGTGGGCTGGGGCGGTATTCCGCAGGTTTTCGATGAAAAGAATGAGAGCTGGAAAAAGGAATATGAGGAATTAAAGAGCCTTTTATCTGATTCTGAGTACATGGATGCAAGGGAGTCCGTGACCACCGCTTTTTACACTTCGCCGGAAATCATTGAGGCAGTTTACCAGGGGCTTTCCCAGTTTGGCTTTAAAAAGGGAACGATCCTGGAGCCTTCGCTTGGCATCGGTCATTTTTTCGGATCCATGCCGGATTCTATGCTTGGGAGCAGGCTCTATGGCGTGGAAAAAGATGATATTTCCGGCAGGATAGCAAAGCTGTTATATCCAAATGCCAGCATCAAGGTCCGTGGGTTTGAAGATACACAATTCCCGGATAACTTTTTTGATGTGGCGGTGGGAAATATCCCTTTTGGAGATTTTAAGCTCTACGATAAGAAATATGCTAAGCACAACTTCCGTATCCATGATTATTTTTTTGCGAAAGCTCTGGATAAAGTCAGACCGGGAGGCATTGTAGCCTTTGTCACAAGCAAGGGTACGCTGGATAAAGCCAACCCAACGGTCCGTAAATATCTGGCAGAGAGGGCGGAATTGATTGGAGCAGTAAGGCTTCCCAATACCGCCTTTCGTGACAGCGCAGGAACGGATGTGACAAGTGATATTATCTTTCTGCAAAAGAGGGAGAATAAAATTGCCGCAGAACCGGACTGGGTACATCTTGGGGAAACCGAGAATGGCATTGCGGTCAATTCCTATTTTGTGGAGCATCCGGAAATGATGCTTGGCACGATGGAATATGATACCCGCATGTTCGGCAATGAAAGCAGATATACAAGCTGTATCAACCATGACGAAAATTTTGACTTGAAATCTGCACTTTCACAGGCAGTATCCGGCTTAAAGGGGCAGATCACCGATGTTATGGAGCTTTCGGATTCATCAGAACCGGTTAAGGATATGATTGACGCTGATCCGGACGTGAAGAATTACACCTATACCTTTGTGGACGGAAAACTCTATTACCGTGAGAACTCCAGAATGTACCGGAAGGAGGTATCAGCAGGCATGGAGGAGCGAATCCGGTTGATGGACGAAATCCGCTCCGTAACAAGGCAGCTCATTTTTATCCAGACGGAGGGGTGCAGCGATGCGGAGTTGAAATTCCAACAAAAACTCCTGAATGAAAAATATGATGCTTATGTAAGAAAATACGGTCCGATTACAGGAAGGGGAAACAGGCAGGCATTTCAGGACGATGCAGATTATCCGTTGCTATGTTCCTTAGAGGTAGTGGACGAGGATGGAAGCGTGAAAAAGGCGGATATGTTCTATAAGCAGACTATCCGGGCAAAAAATCAGATAGACCGTGTGGAGACAGCCACGGAAGCATTGAATGTATCGGTAAGCGAGTTTGGTTCCGTAAACATTCCGTTTATATTAAGTATCTATGAGCCGGATATAAAAAAGGCAATGGAACAGTTGCCGGAAGGAAGCACATTGTCTGCGGATGCCGAAGCGGAGGTCAGGAGAGGACTTCTGCTGGAGGAGCTTTCCGGGCTGATTTATCTTGATCCGACAGAATACAATGAAAATAACTTAAATGCAGGGTGGAAAACAGCGGATGAATATCTTTCCGGCAATGTCCGGGATAAGCTGCGCATTGCAAAAGCCTATGCGGAGGAGAACGGGGAACTGTTTTCAGCAAATGTACAGGCACTTATGCAGGTACAGCCAAAGGATCTGGATGCTTCGGAAATTGAGGTCAGAATCGGGACCACATGGATTGAGCCGGAGGACTACGAGCAGTTTATTTATGAACTGCTTGGAACACCAAACAGGGCAAAAGCAGTCAGAAGCCAGTATTACAGCTCCGGCATACAGATTAAGTACAACACTTACGGACAGAGCTGGTTTATTGAAAACAAGTCCTTAGATAAGCGGTCCATTGCTGCCACAAAGACCTATGGTACAAGCCGCATAGATGCCTATTCCATTATGGAGGACACCTTAAATCTGCGTACCGTTACCGTTCGTGACAGGATTGATGACGGG
>CANPZE010000067.1 GCA_947589315.1 uncultured Lachnospiraceae bacterium
GCCCATTCTGACGCTGTGCCTGCGGAGCTTAACGAAGCCGCCGCATCCCCTGGCGCTTCTTCCGATACCAAAGGTGCCTGCCGCAGGGATAAATGGCCGGACAGAGTATAGCCCATAACCAGGACCAAGACAGCGGCGGCCAGAGTCCCTATCATCCCCAGGGGGAGCCGCCTTCTCCTTAGCCTGTATCTTGCCTCCAGAGCATTCTTCTCCTCCTCCAGCTCTTCTGGCAGCTGCCTCAGGTCCGCCGCTTCCCCCACCAGCTCTTCCGGCAATTCTCCCATTGCCTTCATCAGTATATCCCTCTGAACCTTCACAGGTAAACCGCCTCCTTTTCCAGGCGCAGCCGTAATTCTTTGCGCATGCGGCTAAGAACTGATTTGACCGTCCCCTCTTTCATATTCAGTGCAGCAGCGATTTCTTTCACCGAATCCATATAAAAGTATCTGCGGAGAAATATCACCCTCTGGAGGGAAGCCTGTTCCTTCAGAAAGCCGGTGATAACAGCGACCAGCATCTCCTGTTCCAAATGTTCCTCCACCCTTCTCCCGTCTGAAATGCATTCCTCCAATTCCTCCAGTGCAAGAGGCACATTCCCTCCTCCCCTCTTTGCAGCATGTGACTTTTTATAAGCGTTCAGAGACAGATTGCGCACGATTTTCCCCAGGAAGCCCGGCAGGCATGTGGGACGGTGGGGAGGAATGGCGTTCCATACCCGCAGCCACGTGTCATTGACACATTCCCCCGCATCCTCCCGATTCGATAAAATATGCTGGGCTATGCTGAAGCAATAGGATCCATACTTCTCTGTAAGTTCTGCTAATCCCTGCTCCATCCTGTCCCAAATCATCTGTACAATTTTCTGGTCTTCCAATATGTTCCCCCTTTTGCGCCGCCCTCGTATCCATTGTCATCTGATATCATCCCAACATGCCCTATTCTATCCTTTGCACCGCCCCGGCAAAAAGCAGCATCCCCTGCTGGTTTTGGATAAAAAACAGGAATGGGCGGTCACAGCGCATCCGATAAGTATGTTTTGCTGCCGCCTGGAGTGCTTTGCTCTCTAATCTAGTCGCTGTGTAAGATGCTACGCTGCATCCATTCTCATCGACTGATATGGCGGAAGCCTGCTCCATCTGGGACACATAGATTGAGAGCAGCTTATCCGAAGACAGCCTGTCTTGACCGTCCCTCCCCAGCACAGGGGAAAAGTCGGCATTGTGCTGAAACAAAGAATTTACTTTTAAGGGTATCAGGACATTTTCCAGAGCCAGTTCCGAGTGAAAATCAAACTGCGGCAGGTAAAGATCAACCCTGGCAGATTCTGTGTCGCCGGCATGCGCCCCTCCGTCTTCACAAGGCAGATAATCCTCCGAACAAAGGGCGAGTAAATCGGAAAATGCTTTTTCTGTACAAAGCTCCTCCAGCTCCACTCCCTCTTTGGGCAGAACGATACGCATACTTCCTTTTTCCATAGGCAGGGCCACAGACTCATATTTCTCTGTCCGGACCATTTCTGTTTGCAGGGACTGGTGCATAAATTGGCACTTAGAGTCCTGCCATCGTTCTTTTTCCGAGATATTGCCGCAGGTATTATATGCCTTTCCATGAAAAGTCCCCTTTTTTGTTTCTTCCCTGACAAAGGGAGTCTCCCATTGTTGCTGAAAATACAGCGTGGAATACAGAAGCATGGCATCATCAGGCTCCATTTTTACAGAACGGGTCTGTTCCTTCAAACGGTTATGCGTTGCCTGGTTCAGCCATTTTTGAATCCTGCCGTTGAGCCTTTTCCCCGGCTCTCCCTGATGAACCTCCGCTTCATATCTCCTGCCCAGGGATTCCAATAAACTGTCCTGTAGTGGGAATTTTTCATTCAGCCAAAGAGATTGCTGCAGTTCGCTCACCGCCTCTGACTCTTGCGGGGATGGGATACATGCCGCCAATTCACGGAGTTGCTTGCTCCGATCCCGGATCATTTTCTGATCCTCCTCCCCCAATAACCTGGCTATCTCCTGGCGGGTATCTCCCTCGCTGATCTCTGTAAGCATGGCAAGGCTCTGATACAGATTGACAGGAGCATAGATCCAGTTGGCATCCCCGCAGGCCTCTGCCGTTCCGGCAAGCGTGATCTGGCAAAACTCCTGCCATTCCTTTCCCTGAGACAAAGTATCAGGATATTCCGATACCTTCCGGGAATCGGCCTTCTCCTCCCTCATTCCGCAGCCCGGAACTGCCATGAGCAGGCTTCCAAGCGCCAGCAAGGCCGCACCTTGCCTTATCCATCTTTTCATAAAAAACACAACCTTTCTATTCGGAATTGTTCAGAATGTTTGGAATGTTCGGGATCATCAGATCCCTTACCTTTTATCACCCTGTTTTCCGCGAAAGGTTGCATTTATTGTAATTATTGTAGCTGCGCTTCCAGCACCTGCGCCGCCCTGGCAATAGCATCCGGGATCCCTTCTGCCTTCTTGCCGCCGGCCTGGGCCATATTAGGACGTCCCCCGCCGCCGCCGCCTACCAGGGCTGCAATCTCCCTGATCAGATTGCCCGCATGGGCGCCCTGCTTCATAGCGCCATCGGTAGCCATAGCCAACAGGCTTACCTTTCCTTCCCGTGAAGAAGCCAGAACCACAACTCCCTCTCCCAGCTTCTCCTTCATCTGGTCGCCCAGATTCCGCAGGCCGCTGCCATCTGCCTCTGGCACATGCATGGCCAGGAGCTTCACTCCCTTGATCTCCTGGATCTGGTCTTCTATATTCCCTACAGCCTCCTTGGCCATCTTAGCTTTCAACTTCTCATTCTCTGACTGGAGAGCTTTCATTTCCTCCTGGAAGGAACGGATCTTCTTCGCCAGGTTCGCAGGCTCTGCTTTCGCCATCCTAGCCGCCTCTTTTAGCTCTGCCTCGACTTCGGCATAATATTTCATCAGCCCCTCGCCGGTCAGCGCCTCAATACGGCGCACCCCTGCCGCCACGCCACTCTCAGAAATAATCTTAAAATAAGAGATATTGCTGGTATTTTCCACGTGGGTGCCACCACACAGTTCTACACTGAAATCTCCCATGCTGACTACCCGCACTTTTTCTCCGTATTTCTCGCCAAATAACGCCATAGCGCCTGTCTTCCTGGCTTCCTCCAGGCTCATAACCTGAGTATCTACCGGAAGGGCGGCCGCAATCTCTTCATTGACAATATCCTCCGTCTTTTTAAGCTCCTCCGGCGTCATAGCCGAAAAATGGGTAAAGTCAAAGCGGAGCCGTTCTCCGTCTACATAAGAGCCTGCCTGTTCCACATGAGCGCCCAGTACCAGGCGCAGAGCTTTCTGCAGCAAATGGGTGGCGCTGTGGTTCCTGCCGGTATTCCGCCGATTGGCTTCACATACCTTCAAAGCCACTCTGTCCCCCAGCTTAATCATTCCCTTTTCTACCGTACCCACATGGCCAATCTTCCCTCCTGGAAGCTTAATCGTATCTTTTACGCGGAACACGCTGTCTCCTATAGTGAGTACGCCAACATCTGCCTGCTGTCCGCCCATTGTAGCATAAAAGGGCGTCTGGGCTGTGATAACCGTGCCATTCTGCCCATCCGTCAGCGCCTGTACCAGCTCCGTCTCTGTCGTCAGCGCAGTCACTGCAGAAACATGTTCCAGCCTGTCATATCCCACAAACTCACTGGTGAGTTCTGCATCGATCTGCTGGTACACAGTTTCCTCAGCCCCCATATAATTCGTTTCCTTCCGGGCGCTGCGGGCCTTTTCCTTCTGCTCCTTCATAGCAGCTTCAAAGCCGTCCACATCTACTGTACATCCCTGCTCCTCGAGGATTTCCATGGTAAGGTCCAAAGGGAAACCATAGGTGTCGTATAATTTGAAGGCATTGTCCCCACTCAGCCGGGTATTCCCTGCCTGTTCCATTTCTTCCCGCATCTGGGACAGGATGTCCAGCCCCTGGTCGATCGTCTTATTAAACTGCTTCTCTTCCTGAGTCAATACATTGAGGATAAAATCTTTCTTCTCCTCCAGCTCCGGATATCCATCCTTCGACTCCCGGATCACAGTCTGGGACAGCGTTGCCAGGAACTCTCCCTGAATCCCCAGCTTCCGTCCATGGCGGGCGGCCCGGCGGATCAGGCGGCGAAGCACATACCCCCTCCCCTCATTAGAGGGCATAACGCCATCTGAGATCAGGAAGGTAGCGGAACGAATATGGTCGGTGATCAGACGGACGGAAACATCCTTCTCTTCCTCCTTTTGATATTCCGTATGAGCCAGTTCGCAGATCCTGTCACGGATCGCCTTCATTGTATCAATGTCAAATACAGAATCCACATCCTGGACTACAACGGCCAGACGTTCCAGGCCCATGCCGGTATCAATATTTTTATTCTCCAGCTCCTCATAGTTGCCGTGGCCGTCCCCGTTAAACTGGGTAAATACATTATTCCAGACTTCCATAAAGCGGTCGCATTCGCAGCCCACCTTACAGTCCGGTCTGCCACAGCCATATTTGGCGCCGCGGTCATAATAGATTTCTGAGCAGGGACCGCAGGGACCTGCGCCATGCTCCCAGAAATTATCACATTTCCCATCTTCATCCCGATAGAATCGGGTGATCTTCTCTGCCGGGACACCAATGTCCTTTGTCCAGATATCAAAGGCCTCGTCATCCTCCCCATAGATGGAAGGATATAACCGGTCCTCTTCCATGCCGATTACCTTAGTCAGAAACTCCCAAGACCAGGCAATGGCTTCCTTCTTAAAATAATCTCCAAAGGAAAAGTTACCCAGCATTTCAAAAAAGGTAAGATGGCGGGCCGTCTTTCCTACATTTTCAATGTCTCCGGTACGCACGCATTTCTGGCAGGTAGCGACCCTGGAACGCGGCGGGATCTCCTGTCCGGTGAAATAGGGTTTTAACGGAGCCATCCCCGCATTGATCAACAACAGGCTGTTATCATTATGGGGCACCAGCGAAAAACTTTTCATCACCAGATGCTCCTTGCTCTCAAAAAACTCCAAATACATTCTTCTTAATTCATTGACACCAAATTTCTGCATAATCTTCCTCGCTTCTACCATATCATGGCTTAATACATCGTAACTGATTTTTTATTATAGAATAAGGGCATTTATCTGTCAATAATCATTGATTCCGGCTGCATTCTCTCCGTTACAACAAAATCCGCCTATTCTGGAGCATGGGACTATAACTGGACTTTTCGCCAGAAAGTGGTACTATGGTTTTATCAAAAAGCGCAAAATAGAAAAAGGAGGTTTTCATGTTATCCTTTTCCCTGACATCCCATTCTAATATCCCTTTGTATGAACAGATTTATCAGGAGATCCGCAAGGATATCCTGTCCGGCGTCCTGCCGGGGAAAAGCAGGCTGCCCTCTACCCGTGGGCTGGCCGCCACCTTGAATGTCAGCCGCAATACCGTGGATACCGCCTATTACCAGCTTCAGGCAGAGGGCTTTATTGAGGCGGCTCCTAAAAGCGGATTCTATGTGTGCGATATCCAGCCTGACGACCATCTTCCTCTACTCGCTCCCACAGAATCTTTTCCAAAATCCTGTGTTCAAAAAGATGCCGCAAAAACGACAGCCAGCTCCCCGGTGATTGATTTTTCCCCCCACGCCATTGATATCAGCCGCTTTCCCGATTCCGTCTGGCGAAAGCTTTCCCGGCGGGCATTGGAGGAGGAAAAGGAGCTTTTTCTCCTGGGAGACCACTATGGCGACGCCCCTCTCCGCAATGCCATCTGTAATTATGTGTGTCTGTCACGTCAGACTCTGTGCCGGCCGGAACAGATCATTACCGGCGCCGGCGTGGATTATCTGCTGCAAATGCTGTCCCTGGTATTCCGGCATCTGGGACTGGAGGAAATTACAATGGAAAATCCCTGTTACATCCAGGCGGCCAATATTTTCCGCAGTAACAGCCTCCGGCTGACTGCAGGCCTTCTGGACGAAGGCGGCCTCACCCTCTCTTCCATTCCCGAGCGCTGCCCACTGGTCTATGTTACCCCTTCCCACCAGTACCCTATGGGGACCGTCATGCCCTTTGGACGCAGGAAGGAATTATTAGACTGGGCCAAAAAAGGGAACCGGTATATCATCGAGGATGACCACGACAGTGAGTTCCGTTACAAAGGCAGGCCCATTCCTTCCCTTCAGGGAATGGATGACAGCTCCCATGTAATCTATATCGGAACCTTTTCCCGATCTATCGCCCCGGCTATCCGCGCCGGTTATATGATACTCCCTCCCTCTCTTCTGCCGGTGTACCAAAAAGTATGCGGACATTATTCCTGCACCCTTTCCCGTCTGGAGCAGGCTATCCTCACCCGCTTTATCCGGGAAGGCTATTTTGAAAAGCACATCAGCCGGATGCGCAAGTGGTATAAGGCGAAGCATGACCATATCCTCCGCTGTCTCCATCCCCTGCTGCAGCAATATGGGATACGGCTGCAGGGAGAAAACGCCGGTCTCCATCTGACCCTGACCCTGCCGCCGGAGCTGACAGAGACATCCGTCCTGTCCAAAGCCTCAGAAATCGGTGTCCGTCTTTATGGACTTCACGAGTATTTCCTTACTTCCCCCGCCCAGTCCGGGATACTGCTGGGATATTCTAACCTTTCCCTTGATGAGATTGCAGAAGGGATCCAATATCTGGAAAAAGGGAAGGTGTTTGTCCCATAAAACGGATAGAAAAACCTATCTCTATCCCTTCAATTTATACAGGACCTGTCCCATCCATTCTCTGGCCTGATCCCTGTCCTGTTCCATCTGCCGGGTCAATTCCTCCAATCCGGAAAATTTCTGTTCCCTCCGCAGGAAATGATAGAAATACACTGTTATTTCCCTGCCGTACAGATCTCCGTCAAAATCCAGCAGCGTAGTCTCCACTGTGACATTTTCCGCTCCTACGGTAGGTTTCAAGCCGATATTTGTCACACCGGCATAGGTCTCATCGCCGATCCTGACCAGCGTAGCATAGACACCGTAAGCAGGCAGTACCTTTCCAGGATCCGGCACCAGATTGGCAGTCGGCATTCCCAGGGTCCGGCCCAGCGCATTGCCGTGAACCACAGTACCTATGATAAAATAAGGAGCGCCCAGAAGAGCATTTACCTGATCCAGCCTGCCGCAGGATAATTCCCAACGGATCCTGGTGCTGCTTACATTCTCCCCCTCCCATTGCAGCTTGGGCAGGGCCAGAAGCTGATAACCATACTTTTTCTCATATCTGCGGAGCATATCTACATTTCCTTCTCTTCCCTTCCCAAAGTGAAAGTCCTCCCCCACACAGATATAGCGGGCATCGATCCGGCGGACCAGAATATCTTCCAAAAAACTTTCGGCAGTAATATTCCTGGTCTCCTCGTTAAAAGGAAATACCAGCTCCCGCTGGATCCCCAGCTCTTTCAGGATCTCTTCCCGCTCTCTCCGGGAGTAGATCTGCTGTCTTGGGATCACGCCATTCCCCTGGATCCCGTCAAAGGTAAACACTGTGGAGACCAGATTTGTCTGTTTCCGTATCTGCTCCAGTAAAAGCCGGTGTCCCTGATGGATCCCATCAAATTTGCCCAGGGATACGGCGCTATTTTTGATCGTAAAATCAAATCCATTCAGGATATCCATGCTTTTTCCTTTCTCTGGGGTTCCTAAAACATTTTGTAAACCCGTAATTTTGCGCCCTCTTTCTGGTATACTGCCCGAAAAACACAATGCTCGTCATATATCAGGACCCGGTCCCCGGAACGAATCTCTTTCTGAGGAGATATCGCCTCCAGCTCGTCCAGGGAAAGAGGATTGCCATTCGCCAACCGGGAGCGATACTTTTCCCGTATCCGCAGCCGGGGATGATCCGGGAAGAGCTGGTCCACGGAGTACATCTTTTGATCCAGAAGCTCAGGTGAACTCTGGACCAATTCTTCAATCTTCCAGAGAGGCAGCGCCTCCTCCAGGGTAAAAAGAGCCACCCTTGTCCGCACCAGGCTTTCCATAGCTGCGCCGCATCCCAGCCGTTCCCCAATGTCGTGGCATAATGTACGGATATACGTACCTTTGGAACAGGTGACTTCCATGGTAAAGAGCCCCTGCTCCAGATCCCACTCTGTCACTTCCAGCTGTTGGATCCGCACGGGACGCGCCTTTCTCTCTACTGTCTTTCCCTCCCGGGCCAGCTCATACAGCTTCCTCCCATTTACTTTTAATGCAGAATACATCGGGGGAATCTGGAGGATATCTCCCTGAAATCCCTGGATACAATCCAAAATCTCCTGAAAAGAAATGCCAGAAAAGTCACTCTCCTTCAGGATCCTTCCTGTCATATCCTGGGTATCGGTGGTGACTCCCAGACGGCATACCGCCCGGTAACTCTTATCTTTATCCGCAAGAAGCCCGCAGACCTTCGTTGCCTTTCCACAGCAGACCGGCAGGACTCCTGTCGCCTCCGGATCCAGGGTCCCGGTATGGCCGATCTTTTTCTGCCCCAGGATTCCCCGCAGCCGGGCTACCACATCGTGAGAAGTATAGCCAGCCTCTTTGTATACATTAATGATCCCGTCCATCCATCCTCCCTCTGTCTTTCCTATTCCTATTCCTGCATCTCGATCCTCTCTGTAATGTTATTGATCACATCATAGGGCGAGGCGCACATAGTGAAGCCTGCTGCTTTTACATGGCCCCCTCCTCCAAAATGTACTGCAATCTTTCCCACATCAATCTTATCATTGGAGCGAAGGCTTACCTTATATTCCTGCTCGCCGATCTCATGGAGAAGGATCGCCACCTCTACGCCTTTGGTAACACGAAGCTGGTCAATAATCCCTTCGATATCCTCTGTCCTGGCGCCATAGAACTCCATCATACGGCGGGTGATCCTGGCCACGATACATTTTCCATCCATCAGCCGCATACTGGTCAGCAGCGTTCTCCCCAGAAGCTGTGTCTGGATATATGTCCTCTGAAGGAAACACTCATCTATGTATTGCCAGAAGGGAATCCCCTTTTCCATCAATTTTCCGGCAATCTCCATAGTATGCCTGCTGGTATTGGAATAGCGGAACACTCCGGTATCAAAGATGATGCCGATATACAAGGCGCGGGCGATCTCAAGATCAATCTCTTCTTCCTCCATCATACCGTAGATCACTTCACAGGTCGAGCTGGCTTCCTTATGGATCTCATTGATCCCGGCATATGCCTGGTTGCTCATATGGTGATCCACACAGAGCTTTTTTCTGGCGGTAGAAAGGAAGGGCTGGGCCTCCCCCAGACGGTCCGGGCTGCTGGAATCCAATGCGATAAACAGGTCCACCGGTTCCGATGGCAGCTCCTGAGAGACAATCTTGCGCTCCGGATCCAGGAAGCGGAAGTTCTCCGGCAAAGTTTCCAGATATACCCAAATTTTTCGCTGGGGATCCTGTCTGTGAAGATAATGGTAAGCGGCGATACAGGCCCCGGTACAATCTCCATCCGGCCGCAGGTGCCCTGCGATCAAAACCGTCTGTGCATCTTGTGCAATGGATTTTAACTGATTCATAAATCTCACCTTCAATCCTGCCGGTCATTCTCCCCAGAATGAGAATGGCCCAATTCATCAATTCTTTTCGACATTGCCACGCCATATTCTATTGAATTATCCATTACAAAAGTCAACTCCGGCGTATTCCGAAGATTCAGCTTCTTAGCCAATTGAGAACGGATATGGGAAGCGGCGCTGCGGAGACCGATATCGGTATTCTCCTTCTCCTCTTCTGTCCCTAATACGCTCACATACACCTTCGCATATTTCAGGTCCGGCGTCACCTCCACAGATACGACAGAGGTCATGGGATGAATCCTGGGATCCTTAATCTCCTGGGCAATAATCGTACTCAGTACCCGCTGTACCTCTCCGTTCATCCGGGAATACTTTATGCTGTTTTTCTTCATTTTCTATCTTCCTCCAAGACTAACGGGGCACCTCTACCATAATATATGCCTCTATCTGGTCTTCTATCTTGACATCGCTAAAGTTCTCAAACACCAGGCCACACTCATAGCCTGCCGCTACCTCTTTTACGTCATCCTTAAAACGCTTCAGGGAAGCCAGACTGCCTTCATAGATCTGCTCTCCTTCACGATAGATCCGCACCTTACAGCCCCGGACGATCTTACCGTCCAGCACATAGGAGCCTGCAATGGTACCTACATTAGAGGCCTTGAATGTCTGCCGTACCTCCAAATGGGCAATCACCTGCTCTTCATATTCCGGATCCAGCATTCCCTTCATGGCAGCCTCTACATCTTCGATCGCATTATAGATGACGCGGTACAGGCGTACGTCTACCTTCTCCCTGTCAGCGATTTCTTTGGCTGTATTATCCGGCCTTACGTTAAATCCGATAATGATCGCATTCGATGCACTGGCCAGGGATACGTCAGACTCATTAATAGCGCCAACGCCGGCATGGATAATGCGGACTGCCACCTCTTCATTGCTCAGCTTCAGCAGGCTCTGCTTCACAGCCTCCACAGATCCCTGTACGTCTGCCTTGACAATCAGATTCAGCTCCTTGATATTGCCTGCCTGGATCTGAGAGAACAGGCCGTCCAGCGTCAGCTTGGAACGGGTGTCATCCAGAAGTTTCTCCCTGCCTTGGTTAATATAAGTTTCTGCAATGTTCTTTGCTTCTTTATCGTTTTCTGTCACCATGAAAATCTCACCGGCATCCGGCACATCGTGAAGCCCGAGTATTTCTACTGGTGTAGAAGGTTTTGCTTCCTTCACCCTTCTTCCCTTGTCGTCCATCATGGCGCGGATCTTCCCATAGGCAGCTCCTACGGCAATGTTATCCCCCACATGAAGAGTTCCCTTCTGAACCAATATGGTGGCTACCGGTCCTCTTCCCTT
>CANPZE010000068.1 GCA_947589315.1 uncultured Lachnospiraceae bacterium
TTCCGGAGCCGAATGCCGTATTGATGGGCAAAGGACGCTTCGATCAGCTCATAGTCCCAGATTAGATCATAAAATACATCTTCCTTATGACTCCTTTTGAAATCGCTGCTCCATTTCCTCATAAGTTGTACCGGAAGCCAGTGCGATCACCGCCATAAACACATTTTTATAGCCGGCAAAGCTGAGCCCAAGAGCGTCAAGGTCTGCTGCACCCTGTTCCCCCAAAAGCAGCTGTATTGCCCTGTCCATTGCTTCAATGGAATCTGTATCTTCTTCATCCATGATCGCCATCGCCTGGATCACGGTATTTTTAGAATCGTCGACTGTAAACTCCTTTTCGCCGATCTTCAGCACCTTTTCTTCCTGCTGAAGCTTGCTTGTAATGTCTAAAACTGTAGCCATTTTTAATTCCTCCTGTTATGATTATTCTTATAAATTTGAAATTGTCGGTTTCCCATTGCTCATGACCTCAAATTCCAGCACATCCACATCGGTGGAATTGCCGCCGCAGGCAGTTACATTGATCACGGCATTTTCAATGGCGATCGTTGTGCCGTCCGGCATTGTCCACTCGAAATATGCCTGGGAATCCTGTCCGGTCTCGAACACCAGCCCGGCGACAAAATCGTTACCGGTATCTCCTACGTTTCGCTTGCCGTTCAGTGAGATGGTAAATCCGCAGCCGGTTTTCAGACGGCGGATCCACCCTTCCTGTTCCATAGGGGTCCATTCCGCCACATTGCCGTTGATAGAGACGCTGAATGTCTCCATATCAGCAACCGTTGTCAGGGATTCCTTTGATGCACCGATCTTAAACACATTGTTAAAAACCGGATATACGCCTGTATTCATTGTTTAGTCCTCCTCATAATAAATTACAAATTCAATCACATATTCACAGATGCCATTTTCGTCTATACCGACATCGATCGGCTCATTCTGCTGCATCTGGATATATTTCCCATGGCTGCTTCCGATCGTCGGCTGCTCTGCTGATTCGATCGCACGATACAGCGCAATTGCAGCATTCTGTGTCTGCCGTGTGCTGCTGTTCCAGTGTACAAGCAACGAAACACCGTGAGAACGTGTCCGGGTCGGATCACGTCCGCCGACTGCCATTTCATACGGACGCTTTGCCAGATGATATACGCCAAAAGATTTTTCCTTTTTCTTGTCCAGCACACCGCAGTAATAATTGTCAGCCTTTGCCTCCAATGTTCTGAGCCATGCCAGAACATCCTCGTTTGTCATCATAACATTCACCTACCTATTTCAGATTTCTTCTGAGCAATTCTGCAAATACGTTTGACGCAAAATCCTCCTTATCGCCGTCTATCCACGGCTGATACCATTTTCCGCCTGCATTTGCGTTTTCCGAAGTACGGAAATTGTACGCCGGATGATAGTACAGACGACGTGCATAAGGTGTGTCAGAAATAATCCCCACAACCCCGCGCTTGCTTTCCGAATCGTATACAAATGTGGATTGATCTTGCAGAGTTCCGGTATCCTTCGGCATGACCTGCGCATTCTGGACATTTTTCATAACGGCAGCCGCTGTTTGTTCCAATGTGACAGCGACCGCTTTATTAACGATCTTTGCCGCACTTCCTCTGAGTTTGATTTTGATTCCGCTCATAACACATCAATCCTTGTATAGTTCACTGTCCCGTCCGGATTCCGACACTTGCTGACAGCATAGATATTCCGCTTTTCACCGAATATGCTCACAAATCCGCCGGTCAGATTGCCAACGTCAGACTGGATATCACCGTCAATATACGCACTTCCTGAAACAGTGACAGCAGTGTCCTTGCTGGTATACTTGACCTGAGATTTGTCTTGCCAGTTGCACAGAAAATCTGCGTCCAGAATGGTCTCACGTTCATTGAATTCGTTGATCTTCTCCGATTCAATGGTGACGTGAACAGGCGTTTTTGCTGTGCGGACAAGTTTAGGGTACCGCACACCGCCACCCCCTTAGACTGTGGCAGCACAAGCCGGTCTGGCACAAATTGCGATAGGTGCTTTTGGGGATACAGATACCGTTCACTGTTTCCACCGATGCGCTGCTCCCGCCAAACGTCAGGTTTACGCCGTTGATCGCATAACTGGACAGCAGACTGTCCAGAACATCTGCATTCTCATAGGCAAAGTCAGCCATCTGACAGCAGCATTCCTGAATGATCTCCTGCTGGAATTCCGACAAATTCTCAAATCCGGCTTCACGAATCCTGCCAAATGTCAGTGTGTCAATATCCCTGGACGCTTGCCGTAGCTTCGGCAAAATCTCCGATTCTTCCACTGCCCCACCGTATGTACTGCTATAGTATTCATGATCTGCATACATACAAGCACCGCCTTAACCAGATGCTTTCAGCTTCTTATTCTCAGCTTTCAGCCTTGCATTTTCCGCCTCCAGCTTGCAATAATCCTCCACCGAAACGGCAGCGGCAGGCGGTTTTTCCACCTTGCCGTCGTCATGGATCACATCATACCCCCGATCCAGAAAGTTCTGCTTTTCCGATTCTGAGATCGTATATACTCTGTTTTCCTTAGCTGCTCTCATGATACATCACTCCTTTGCAGTTATATTGATCGCACAGCCCACTTTCATCAGTGCGTCCAGTGCAAACGTGCCGTTAAAGCGTCTGTTCTGGTAAACGTACTTGTCTGCCGTTCTGGAATCGTGTCCCGGTGTGAATACGTTGATGTAACTGTACTTCACACGGGAGACCTGCGCTTCCGGATCAATCATGATATAATTGATCTGTCCGGCATTTTCATCAGGGGTGCAGCCGTTTGTAAAGTTATAGGCAGTTTTCATTCTGCCGGACGGTACAATGATGATCTTTCCGATATCATCAATGGCATGTACACGGCGGTCAATGTTGGAAGCACCGTTCTGGTACTGTCTGGTAAATGCCTGTTTCAGAAGCGTGTTATATGCCGGTGTCACATACATTTCCACACGATCCAGCGGTACGCCTGCGTCCTCCATTGCCTGAAGCTTTGCATCGAAGTCAGCAAGAACATTTGCGGCTGTCAATTCGGTCGTTTCCACAACTGCGCCGACACGATTTGCCTCTGTGTAGATCTTGCTGAACGTGTAGCAGTCCAGCTCCGGAATTGCCTGTGTGGTCTCAAACCGCTTCTGGATATTGGCGATGGAAACTGTCATGTTGGTTTCGTCCACATCCAGCGGATCTACAGAGAACTCAATGTCACGGTCGTGGTCGAGGATCTTGACTTCATAATCATTTTCATAGGAGCCTGTGTTGAACCCCATGCCGGAACGGTTGTGGTCTTTATATCCGCTGACAGACAGCTTCGGCAGCTTCAGTTGCTTACCGCCTGTGATCTGGATATCATTGTTTGATGCAAACAGGCTGTTGGATTTCAGCTCGATCGCATACAAGTCGATAAGGTGCTGACTAAAAATTTCAGCGTATTTCAGTTCTGCCATGGTTAGTTACTTCCTTTCTTTCGATTTGTTCCGAAAATGTTTGCCAGCACTTCGTTTTGTGCTGTTGTCTGTGTGTTCGAACCAGATCCGCCGATCCGGACAAAACCATTGCTCCGAGTCTTATCACTTTTCAGCCCGGGAACGTCTGTGAGGACCTTTTCCAACGCTGCCTTGATCGCATCTTCGGAAATTTCGCCCTTGTCATTTACCGCATTTGTGAGATCAGCCATGCGGATCACATACGGTACTGCACTGCGCTCCACGCCCAGATCCATAGCCATATCGTTTGCCTTGCGGTCGATCTTGTCCTGTAGGATCTGTGCTTTCAGCTGAGCGATCTCCTGTTGTGCGTTGGCGTAGTTGGTTTCCTTTTCATTTGCCTGTGAATCACGCTTGGATTTGAAATCCTGCACTGCCGCCTGGACCTCCTCGCTGCTCATGCCGAGCTGCTCGAAGTAGGATTTCAGAATGGCGGATTCCTTTTGCTGTGTGCCTTTGATGATCATGCTTTCGATCTTGTCATAGTCGATCGCAGGAGGCGCAGCTGCACCGGATTCAGTACCGGTCGGTTTTGTTTCGTCTGCCATTGTAATAACTCCTTTCGGTAAAATGGGTATAAAAAATGCACCTGTTTCCAGATGCAGATTTTCAGTATGTGTAAGAACTGCCGCAGCCCTCGGCGTATCGTTCTTTCTTGTCCGTCCCTCCGCCACTTTTGCCCGTGGTCTGGGTATGAGAAAAGCGTACCGGATGGGCACGCTTAACTTGTTTTTTTAGTGACAAAAAGGGCAATCTTTCAGCTCTTCTTGACGGGCAATTGCAATTTCTTTCAGCCTTTTGCGGATTTCTTCTTTTTCTTTTTCGTTTTTTGAATTAAGCAACCTATTTCTTAATTCGACTTGTTCACTTGTTGGTTGTAACATCATAAAATATCACTCCAGTAATGCCAAAATCGCATCGGCAATAGCATTTTTTTCTTTAACAGAAAAACATTCCGCTACAATTTCGGTAAATTTTCCAGAAGATTCTCCATCCGAAGCGTATCCACTTACAAAACGCATTAAAAATTCTGGGTCGCGTTGCTTTTCAATATACTCAAAAATCCGGCGATCCATTTTCTTCTTACTATCATTATAACGCAAACCTTCAGAAATTGCAAGCTTTTTTATGCAATCTTCGTAAAATTTATGCCCAAGCTCATGTAAAATCGGCGCATATTCCGTCGTATTTGCAAATTGCCTCTGATATTGATTCACAAAATCCAGCACCTTTTCTTTGGTATCGTATTTACTATTCATGTACATAATGCCGGTTGCTTTATCGTACCCACCAATCGCATACGGGTTGAGACTATGCTTTTCAAAATCAACGACAGCAATTTTAGGAAGTTGAAAACGCCGCGGCAGGTGTTCTTGAATATCCATCATTTCCTTTTCCACAAATCGAACTGCCTTATCTTTTCGTGTTGCACTTATATCCGTGTACATGTCAAATTTACTGTTAGAAACCTTTTTCACCTGCATTTTAACAGTACCAGATGTAAATGTTTTATAGTCTGAATATCTTGGCGTAAATCTTGCCATATAATTTATAGATTCTTTTTCTGCTGCTATGTTAATATCATACAATTTCAGCCGCTTGTAATCCATCCGCAGCACATCCGGATTATCCTTTACCAGTTTCCTCAAACGACTGCGCCATTCCTTTTCTTTTGCAGTATATTTTGCGGCATTTTCCAGGTCAAGGCTGCCCATACTCAGCCGTTTGTATTTCCTGACATTACGCTCACAGTATCGCTGCTTCTGTTCCAGATCATACCGGCGGTTCGCTTCTTCGATCTCTTCCGGTGTCATTTCTTTCGGCATCTCGTTGATGCCCTCAAACCATGTGGAAACGCCGTTTTTGCAGTTTGGATGCAGCGCACCGCCGTCGATCGCTGTACTGAGAAGCAGATACCGCCCATCTTTCGGCACTTTAACAGAACAGAATACATCATCATAGTAAACCTTGCCCTGCCATGGGATACAATTCGGGCACGCCGAACCGTGGGAGGACATCTGCACGGTACAGATTCCCCATTCGTCACGCTTTGCTGCTTCACCCTGGATATTCGCCCTGAGATTGGCTGTACGCAGTGCCATTTCCGCATAACTGGCAATGTTGACCTGTCTGCCGTCCTTATACCGGATATTGCATATCCCTGCCGCTAAAAAATCACTTGTGGCTGCGTCTACTGCCTGCCACAGCGTTTTGCCGCCCATGTTGTATTGTGCGGCTGCCCGGAATATGGTCTGCCGATAGATGTCCTCCTGATACCGGAGAATACTGCTCGTTGCTTTCCGCATTTCGCCCTGTACCGCAGCGATCAGCGCATTCATCTTCCGTTCGTTCACAGCAAAGAAATCCGTGCCGATCTCTCCGGCAGTCTCAACAGATGCAGCATAACCCTTTTTCAATGCTTGCAGAATCCTGATCTCTTCCTGATTCTTTCCGGACGCATAGGACGCTTGTATCATTTCATCGATCTGATCTGGAATCGTGCTGGTATATGCACCGATGATATCTGCATTCTTTGCCCGGTATCCGGCGATGCTGTTCAACTTTTCAGCCTGCCACTGTGTCCATTCAAAGCCTTCGTCTGCTTCTTCCTGTAAGTGCCGCTGCAAGTTACGCTTCATGGAAAGGATCAGTTCTTCCTCCATGCTATGAAGCGCAGCGATGATATCATACGCCGCCATACATGCTGCCGCCGAAATTCATGTCCAGAGCCGGCTCGTCCATATCCACAACGCCCTGTTCCTTACGTATCCTTTCGGCTTCCTCCGCTTTCCACACATCTGTCTTTGTGTCGCCGTAAAGCTCGTCCAGGCTCGCATTAATGGACATGAAACCGCCTTGCCTTGCTTTTGATACCGTTTCTACCTGGGATTCAAAGGACGGATTTGCATATTCTCCGAATGTAACGTCCGCTGTCATCTCCTTCAGCGGAAGTTTCAGTGCCGTATGATATGCATAAAAGATTTTTTGGATCAGTCTTGGAAGTACATTCTGCAAAGCATTCACGATAGTCTGACGTGTGTACAGCGTGGTTTTCTCTTTCTCACGCTGTGCCTCCGCATTATCCAGCTTCTTCGTGTCGATACCCAATGTGGACGGACTGACGATCCCCTGCAAGCACAGGTCCAATGCAGTGACATATGTGGAAAGATAACTGTCGTGGGGAATGGCAGGCTGCTCCACATCAATTTTGTTCTGCGCCGTTTCTGACGTATCATTGCCGATCTTGATGAACCGATTGTCAAAGGCATTTCCTGACAGAAGCAAACCGTTTTCGTCCCTTGGTAAAAGGCATTCGGGAATATAGGTTTTGCTTCTTCCCTGCCGGAGCGCATCCATCCACTGGCTCCATGCTTCGTCTAGCGCATCAAAATTGTCTCGTTTGGCATCAAATATACTCTGTCCTCTGCCCTTTTGCTTTTCAGAACTGTAAAACTGCACATATTCCGCCAGCATGAAATCTCCGTTCCATCTGACCGGTTCGAGCTCTGCTGTCTGCGGCAGATCAGACAGATCATGCAGCTTGCCATAGCTGTCCTTTAATTCGTAGGTGACATAGCCATTACCGTAATGTTCGTACAAGATGTACAGCCTGTCATTGTGTATATACGGCGTTTTGAAAATGATCTCCTGGATCCTGCCATGCTCTCGATGTAAGTCGATATGATCGGCTTCATAAAACGCCAGAATGGGGAATGCACTGATTTCAGAATCTATGCTGATCTTAAAAGCACCGTCACCTGTAACCAGCGTTTGAGAAATCGCTTGCTTTACTACATCTTTCAGGTGATTCTCCTTGTCCATATCGTCCCAGAGAAGCTTGTCTGATTCCGATTGGAACTTCAAATCCTGCAGATCATCTGCGATCATTCCGGACAGGATATTGACCATGGTTTTCGGCAGCCCTGTGTGTATTTTCCGGATCTCCAGCCCGTGTGTGGGAACTGAACCCCAAAAGGAACAGGACATGCCGCTGATCTGTCTATACGCCTGAGAGAGTTCATAGCTGTCTCCCCGATACCAGAGCTTATTCACAGCAATATTCATGTCAAAGCTCATATTTTCCCGAATGGAGATCTGCTGATCTGCCGCCGGATAGATCTTCAAAAAGCCCCGCAGCTTATCCACAATGCTTGTTTTTATCCGATCAAACATCTGAGATCACCTCCTTGATCGCATGATAGTTTCCGATGTATTGCTTATAAGGCAGCCAGGCATACTGACATCCGTTGATGCTGTGGTCGTGCCCGTCCTCCGGCTGTCCTTTTTCGTCATAGCTGTATGTATTGCACTCGCATATGAAACTCCTGCAAGTGTCCACGATCAGAAAATCACCCGTTTTCATCCAGCTTTGCTGTAATTGAATACGAGTGATGATTTTTGTTTTCTTCCATGCGCCCACAAAATCGTAGATACAGGCGGTTTTACTCTTGAACTTCTGCGCTTCCTGAATGGTACCGGCATCTGCGGAATCAATATAGATCGTTCTGGCAAAGCCGAAACGATCCTTGACATTTTCTGCAAACCGATTCAGCAGCGGTATCACATCTGACGGCGCAAACGGATTTGTCTTGTCCCGGTTGTTATGGGTTTCTTCCATAAGGAGAACGCATTTTTTGTCCGCAGTGATCCCGACCGCTTCAAACGTCAGGCAGTCGTGGGAACGCTTGGAATATGACGTGTCACATCCGATGGAATAATAGATATACCGGAACTTCTTAGCCTGTTCCGTCGTGATGATATTACTTTGCCGCAAATCGAAAATAAGCCCTGTAGCACGCCCTCTGAGACCGAGAATCTTGTTTTTGTATAGTTTCGTCCCTTTTGGCGCAGCTTCCATCTTACGCCGAATATCGGCTTCTGTGAGGGATAAGTTATCGCGGAATGAAAAGAACCAGTACCGCCAGCCGGTTACCGGTTCTTCTGTCAGCTCCCGCATGATCTCGTCCGGGACATCAGCGGCATATCTGGGATACGGACGAGATCGGTTGACAAATTCCTGATATACCGGCAGTGACGGATCGTCCGGATTCAGAGTTGCCATGAGGTAATCATTTCTGGTAGATATTTCACGCACAAAGTCAATATCTGCAGTGTTGATCTCATCAATGTACACACAGCCAAACTGAGAGCCGAGGACATTCTGCCACTTGTCTTTATTGTCATAGCCGAGCACATAGATGATCTTTTCTTCAAACTTGATATGCGGCAGCTTGTTATCCTTATCGCCGTTACCGAAATAACGAGCGTTTCTGTGCAGATCCAGAATACCGTTATCCTGCTGGATAATGTTCTTTTCCGCTGTGCCTGTGGTTTTACTGGCGATGATGTGCAGCTTTTTCGGACTGGCGGAAACCATACCCATGAATTTAACACCTGCACCGACTGTGGTTTTACCGGAGGCTGTAGTGCCTTCGAGAAAATCGGCGGAGACGCCTTTTGTTGTACGGATAAAGTCAATGTATTTCTGCGACAACGGAAACTTATGTGTCGTCAAGACCCTCACCGCCTAACTGATTCAGGATGTCGGATAGTTTGTCGGATTGCTGTATGGTCGTTTTCACACGGGCAATATATTCTCCGGTCATTTTATTCAGCGTATCAATTGCACGAATGCGGTCTGCGGTATCGTTTTCATCATCTTTCGCCAGATCAGAAAGGAGCGCTTGACGTTCTCTTGCAGTCATGATGCGGTCGGTCTGGGCTTTTTCGGTTAGTTTGCGGATGTAATTTGAAATTGTAGTATTTTGTAGTAGTTTTGTGGCGTTGGTATTCGTAAATTTATTGGAATATCCTGCTTTTACTGCACTTTGTGTGGCGTTACCACACTGCGCATAATATTCTGCAAATTTTTTCTGTCGTTCTGTCATACAATTACCGTTCTTTCCGTATTTTAGCATAAAAAACGGCAGGAGCTCTCCTACCGTTTTTCATATTTCCATGATAACATTATACCACACATTAACTGTATCAAACAAGGTCATTTTTCAAAGAGCATGTGCATCGCTTTCCGGTGCATCCTCTTTGATGTCGGCTCAGATATGTACAGCGTTTCATTCACGTTTTCCCATTTCAGCCCGTCTACATACCGCAGGCGGATCAGCTCGCCCAGATCCGGAGGCAGTGAACGAATAGCACATTCTATTGCAGCAGCTTGACGTGCCCAGTTTGCTGTGGTTTCTTCGTATGCATTGGAAAGCTCTTCCAGCGCTTCCACATACCGCTGCTGTTTCGAGACCGGCTCTCCACGGCTGCGGGGTTCGTTGCCATACCGGATGCCGCTGACGCTGCAAGCGCTTTCCTTCAGATCGTGAATGCGTCTTATGATATTCGCTCTGGCGATAGTAGCTTTCCGGCAGTTTTTGAGATCGTCTATTGTCATGCAATCACTCCTCCTTCGTCTAAAGGAATTCCGTATTTCTTCCGCATACCACAAATGTACTCGTCCATATCCAGCTGAAACAATGTCAGTATCTGATAGTAAGGCGTCAGGAGTTCATTTTCAATCCGCACAACCTGTTTCAGATATTTTTTTGTCCCCTGTTTTACTGTATCTCTGCAAAGCGGTTTTATATGCATCCACCTGATACTTTACAATCGCACAAGCAAGGGTAATGTAGCCATCATCTTCACTTTTTGCATCGCTGCGCACCGTGTTGTAACCTCTAGCATCCGGTTTTTTGTACGCTCTTTGAAATCGCTTGACGTTTTCAAGGTGTCTTTTTCTGCGGCAAGCATGGCAATACTTGGCATTATGCTTTTTTGCCTGAAAACTCGTCCCGCATTCTTTACAGGTCATTATCATGATTGGATCATCTCACTTTCTAACCATCCTTGTATACATTCAGAACATCTATGCTCTTTGTATCCGTCGCACGCATCACAAAATGCTACGAAGCCTTCGCACAATTGAAAATTACCGTCCTCTTGACGATGATTTTATGCGTGTACTTTTCCGCCATGATCTCCCGCTTGCACAGCTTGTGCTGAGAATCATCACAGGTATCGAAGATCTTGAGCTTACTAAAGAGGAAACTCAGTATGATCTGAAAAGACTTCTCGGCTCTCGTTCTATCTGCCTGGATGTATTTGGAACTGACAACAAAGGACAGAAATTTGACCTTGAAATACAAAGAGCAGACCGTGGTGCTACACCGCATTCAGGGCAAATAAACATCTGTGTACCTCTGATCGGTGCTATAAATTTTTTCACATTCTTACAACCACAAAA
>CANPZE010000069.1 GCA_947589315.1 uncultured Lachnospiraceae bacterium
TTTTTCGTCAAATATACAGGTTCACCTGTATTTACAATTTTCTCAATATCCGGAAACTTATTTCTCAAATCGGAAACTGGTCTGATCTGCAACATATGCTTTCACTCCTTATCAAAATTTTATCTAAATTATATCATTTCCTTTATTCTACTCTACTATACCGCAAAAAGCAACGGTTATTACAGATATTTCTTATTTCTGAATCATAATGGCGTTGGATGTGAAAAGTTCTTTACCCCTTAAAGCAAAAGGAGCAACTTTCATAGGAAAAGCTGCCCGCACAAAACAACATATTCACTATAAACCCTGTCATATCAAAACTCTTTCTCAAGTGGCGTAGTAAAGGCCTTTTCTTTCTGTGAAATCATCGATTTTACAGGCTTTTTCGGAATTTTTCAATATCCTGCCATGGCAGATGAATAGCACTCTCGTTATCATTTTTACCTTCTAAAATGCCGTAAATTGCCGTGTTTTGGGGCCTTTTGCGTACTCTCAAAAATCTACAATTGTTCTCGTATGACCAAACACATCATTAAACCCTGCTCTGCTTGTATTTACCTCAAGTTCCTCCCATTTATCAGTATAGTATTGTTGCTCTGTTTCTGGTATCTGACCAATTATATCAGATTTGATAATATCGATTGGAAGCAAAGGCAACCCACGACTATTCATAACAGAGAACAAAAGGCCCCACGCCTCCGGGGCTACTTCGTACTCCCTCCACAATTATAAAGTAATTCACTATGGTACTGTGTCTTTTTATAGTCACTTATGCTCCCCGGACAACTGCTGCATTTTATTCAAAAAAAATGATTACGTCTTTCAGATATGCGCCAGATAGTTCAATTTCTATTTTTTATTGCAATATAAATATATCTGAATTGTTCAACTCTGCATTCTTTATATCCCATAAGGTAACAATGTCATCTGACACATCAATATTAATAGTTGTATCACTCTCAAAGGCTTTACTTACTTCATGGGTGTGAATATTTTCAACAAACAGCTTTTTTTCCTTCCGATATATCATCCAAGTTTCATCCCAGTATGCCAGTTCTTTACCATCATAGATATTTTCCACATAAATAGAATCCGTGTCCTGATCATATTGTAAAAGTAAACTGCGCTCTATGTCCTTTGTAAAATGTTGTAGAAAACCTCCCGACTGACTATAGATACGGCAAATAATAAATAGTTTGTTCCTACACTGCAAGGAGAATAGTTCAAAGTTTTTCTCCTTTTCCCCCATAAAACCCTGTATTTGATTTATATATTTTTGGGATTTTTTTGCAATATCCCAATCCAAACCTGACACCTCTTCCCCGTCTACATAATTTATCCACTTCAACACATTATATGTATCACAATAAACCGTATCTGTATAATAAGGGACAGCGTGTTCATAATCTTTTTGACGAAACCATTCCTTCCCAGCCAACGACAAACTCTCCCCAGTCATTGGCTCCCATTTCTCTATATTATTACCCTTTCTATTCAAAAATTCTTCCTCATCCAGATAGTGTGTTACCTCCATACGAGTCGCTGTCCATCCAAGAGAGCTTTCGGATTCATTATGACCATTGTAATAACCAAAAATAACACTTCCACAGGCATAAATCCATTCACAACAGCAGTTTTTTGCTGCAATAATTTCCCCCTTTACATCCATAACCAACACATTTGCTTTTCCTCCCCATACATCCGAGGTCTCCCTGCCAGACAGATAAAAATATTGATCGGAACTGGATATTTTATCGATAGCAAAGTTTTGTGATACATCGTCTAATTTTCTTGAAACATCACTGTTTTCCAGTTTTATATAAGTGCCATAATCCTGGCTGCAATCATAAAGTACAGTATCTCCAATCCGGGCTGAACGTCCATTCTGAAACACTGCTATCTCCCCTTCATCAGGTACAAACTCATCTGAAGTTCTAAGAGTACAACCTGACAATATCATTATTATAACAAATATTAAAAAAATTTTTTTCATAAAACCTCTCATTCTAAGAACGTCTATGTTCAAGGAATCGCACGAACTTCATTCGATATCTGTTGCCAAAACCTTGTATTTGTCTGGATAACGGTACTTGTTTCCCATCACTTCATGGGCACGATAATCCCGCAGCCTCTCCATATTAATCTCAGCCAAATAAATTCCTTCCTCCTCCGGCGCTTCAAGAATACACATATCCCGTACACCCGGTTCATTCCTTAACCATGCAATTCCGTCAAATACCGTTGAATGGCCATTGCAATCCGGCTGTCCCTTTGGATAATTACAGGTGGCAATAGCAAGCATATTTTCATAAGCTCTGGTGCGAAGCGCTGACAGCCGATTGATTTCCATAGGACAGGCATTGGGCGCCAAAATAACTTCTGCTCCTTTTAGCATCAAGATCCGTGCGCTTTCTGGAAATTCTCTGTCAAAGCAAATCATAGAACCTACCTTTATGACGTCTCTACCGATATCCAATTCAGTTACATAGAAATCAGCTCCGGGTGCCAATACCCTTTCCATGTCAAAAGCACAGGTATGAACCTTAGAATAATGCATCCGCTCTTTACCATACCTGTCAAAAAGAATCATAGAATTGAGTGGTTTAGGCTCTTTTCTCTCAAGAAAAGTAATGCCAATCGCCATCTGAAGCTCACTGGCAAGTTTCCCAAACGCACGGACAAAATCACTCTCCGCATCAATTGACAATGCCGCCAATTCCAGGCTATCCTGCGGAATTTCATAACCGTCACTCCACATTTCAGGAAACAGGGCAATATCAGCATCCATATTCTTTGCCTTAATGCAAGCGTTCTTTCCTTTTTCCAATTGCTTTTCAAGTCTGCCTTCCGGCAACAATTGTAGCAATGCTATTCTTAAACCCATCTTTTCACTCATAATCCACCTTCCTACTTCTTTCTATCCCCTTTTTTTGATGAAAACAGCAGGCCCGCCAGCCGTCCAAAAACGCTTTCTTGTTTTCTGCCTTCTCCACAGAAAGAATCCAGATATTGATAAAGCGTATCATCGCCAAATTTCTGCGCAAATTCCCGGGCATATGCAAAAGCATCTTCGCCCTTCTGGTTCTGATAATGCACATCGGCGCCATTTTCTATAAGAAATGCGACAACCTCCGTCTCTCCGTACCATGCTGCGCTTAACAAGGTTTCCGACAGCACTGTCACTTTTTCATTTTTCGGAATATAGGGCATAAGCCGCTTTAGGACTTCTATCCGTCTGACAAGATACTCTTTCCGCTTTTCCTGCCCCATAACTGTATGCTCCATATACCCCTTGATATCTTTCACATTTTTCAGCCTGTTAAGCAGATACGCAAGCACTTCCAGGTTGTGATTGCCACAGGCGGGAATCAGCAGCTTCTCCCAATCGTCCTCCGTCAGCGGCGTTTTGTCATGGACCTTTTCAATATGGCCAATAATCTGTTCCGGGGAAAGTACATCTGTATTGTGTCCAATATATCTTTGCAGCTTTTTAAGCTCCTCCTCCGGCAGTCCAACTGGTTCCCTGTCATGGGCCACCGGATCTTCAAATTCAACACCTAAAAGATTTTCCATCATTTTGTGCGTATCGAGAAGTATCTCCTTTTCATGAGGCTTCAGATAGGGATTATCCGTACCAAGATAAGGCTGATGAAGCTGCGTAACTGCCACCGGCTTTTTCAGCACCAGCCCCACCTTATCAAGAGGCGGCCTGTCATAAGACACGCACATTTCGTCAGAAAAAGCAGTCTGCGCCGCCAGCCACCCGGCATAGCCCTGAGAAAAGTTTTTATGCTCCGGCAGTTTTACTCCGGCAAACTCCCCATCAGTCCAAAAATGCTTTGCCAAAGCTAAAAGTCCATAGGCCCACCAGCACTGTACCTTAAGACAGGAGGCAATATCCTGCCTGCTGTAAACATCACATAATGTCTGTAAGTTTTGTGAAAACCTCCCGATATCGTGGTTCATCACCGCCAACAGACAGGATACCAACGCCCTGTCCCAGATCGACTTCTTGGAGGTCGTAAATTTCTCTGCCTTTGCCATAATCTTTTCCTGGTCATACACCTTCTTATCAGGCTTGTTGTAAAGCAGGCAGAGTAAAAGATTCGTACCGTGTACATAAGCGGTATACCCGTTCTTTGCCAACGGCAGCCCCTCCGGTAAAAACCGGTAAATATTATCAAAATCCGAACATGCCAGTAAGTTCCATATCGTTCCAAACACACCGGAATGGTCGGTTCCACCCGATGAATCAGGCAGCGCCACAGTTTTTGCTCTATGAAGAAAAACCCGCTGCATCCGCTCATAGTCCTCCTCCTGTACTGCCGTCTTCATCTCTCTTTCATACATTGAGGACAGATAAGAATAACCGTTATAGACGCCATGCAGAAGCCACAACAGATATTCCGTACTGTTTTCACCATATTGCTCTGCCTTTTCCTCAGCATGGCGTAATATATATTCATAATACTCCTCTATTTCCCCTGCCATATAATCCTTAGTCCCCCTCCGTTTCATCTTCCATACTCTCTAACGTCTCCCATTTAGTCTGCTGTATAATAACGATACCACCACTCTTCATCCTGTTCAGTTACCCGTTTATTCTCATTATTTTCCAAATCATAGCAATAATAAGCATCTATAGATGTTCCAAATTTTTCCCTTTGTTCCCTCTTATCAAACATTTTCCTTTGCTTACACGCCATCTATTCCATAGCCCAAAATAACAGACTGATATTGCGTCTTACCCCGCTTTGTCGTCTTATAGGATGGCATAAAAAGCATTATCTCCCTCGCATACAAAACTATAAAGTTCTATACTCCGTTCATCTATACAATGGAACTGATGCGCGTCTCCCTGCAAATCCAGGGCATATAATCCAGAAACCTTATGATCTGTCAAATAAAGCTTTTCCTGCATTATTCCCATCATCGATCGGAACTTGATACACGGAAATACTATGCATGTCTGTCTTATCTATCGTTTCTCCTACTAGCTGTACTATCCGTTTCTTGATCAGTATCCCAATGTTTTAATACTTTTCCTGTTTCATCCATCAGGTAAAAATCATTATATAAACCACCAGAATATGTTTCAATATAAATTTTATCTTTATCTGCTAAAATACTGCAGAAGCCATCGGTAGCCCCCTTTAATTTCATGAGCTCCTTCACACCGTCTTCATCCATTTTATATAGTTTTTTCCCCGTAGAGAACCACAGGCTATCCTTCGTGAAATTGATAAATTCTGTGTTATCTTTATATACCTGCTCTACTGTATCCTCGCGAATATTCAGCCTGTACAATCCGGAAGAGTTATAGTATAGATATCCGTTATTAAAGGAAATAAAGGGCGCACTGTCATCTGGGTTGATTTCTTTGTAAACAGATATCTTATGATCCAGAAGATGAATCCTTCCCAATCTATTTTTTGTGCCGTCAAATTTGTAATATACAAACCATAAATCATCCTGGTATTTAAAAATCTGGTTCACGGCCACATTCAACTCATAGATTTTATGGCCGTCTGTTCCATCATAATCAACCCTCCCAATATAAGTTTTTTCCTCTTCCTCATCCACCTCTGCATAATAGATTCCGTCCTCCGTATAACATTCATCTACCTTCTCACATTCAAAATCTATCACACACTCTGACTGCCCTTTTGATTCCCGATTCAGACTGTTTTTCCGGGAATCATAATAATAAATCGAATCATCTAAAGCATATTCCAATACCACGCCGCTTCTGGATAATTCCGCCAACTCTGTCACCGTTCCCTGTCCATCATCATAAACATACATGGAATTACCGCCCTCGGAGAACTCTTTGTCCACACAGAAAAAACATCCGCCCTGATACGGAAGAATATCGCCGCCTTGGAGCGGCATATTATTCTTCTGCTGGACATACTCTTGTTCCTGTATTATAGCAAGGTCTTTTCGTTGTTTTTTTACCGCTGACTTATTTTCAGCATGAAGCACATCCACATTGACCATCAGATCATTCCATGTTGTGCTTGCCTCTCCAGACGGATTTCTCTTCATTACTTCAGTATCATGCCGGCTACAGCCTGATAAGTATATGCTCACAATCACAACAGCTATCATCACACTGTTATATTGTTTAAATCTCATTTCCACAAACCTCCATACCGTATTGCTTTAATAATTATAGCACAACTATGTTCTTTTACAATATAAGATATCTTCCATCCCTTTCATAAACAGGAACATTTCCTGCCATATGGCAGGCCATCCAAATACTCTCTATTGTCAGATGTCCTGCACACAGCATAATGTTCTGCCATAGTACTTCGACAATTTCGCCAGATGATGCATAATTAATTTAGCAAATTCATTGGAAACACGACATACTATTGTCATGTTTTCTATGATAATATAAAATATGCAAAGGAGCGATTATGAAGATAGACAGGCAATTAGGAATTTTATCCATACTATTACAGACGGAATCTGTTACATCGCCATATTTGTCGGAAATATTTGAAGTGTCCAGAAGGACAATAAGCAGAGATATTGAAGATTTATGTAAAGCAGGTATACCAATTGTAACAAGACAAGGAAAAAACGGCGGAATTTCAATTATAGACGGCTATAAAATTGATAAGACAATGCTGACACAAGGTGAAATGCAGGACATTGTTGCGGGATTACGTAGTCTGGATAGTGTGGATGGTACTAACAGATATGGACAGTTAATGGAAAAACTATCAATAGGAGCTTCTGACTTTTTGGTTGGAAATCAGTCGGTATTGATTGATTTATCTTCATGGTATAAAGCTTCTCTTGCACCTAAGATTGAAATGATAAGAACGGCAATAGAGCAACACAGAGAGCTGGAGTTCTTTTATTATGCTCCAAATGGTGAGTCACAACGCATCATTGAACCTTATTATTTAATCTTTCGATGGTCAAGCTGGTATGTGTGGGGCTGGTGCAAAAACAGGAGGGATTATCGACTTTTTAAATTGAATCGTATGGATAAAGCGCATTTGTCTGAAAATTATTTTACAGAAAGAACAGCTCCTTTCCCAAATTTGAGAGAGGAACGGATCTTTCCCGGTGGAATTAAGGTAAAAGCTTTGTTTGAAGCAGATTGCAAATGGCGGCTAGTAGAAGAATTTGGACCGGATTGTTTTAGAGAACAAAAAGATGGAACGCTTCTTTTTCAGGCGGATTATACCAATAAAGAAAATTTGATTACATGGCTGTTGACTTTTCGGGATAAGGTAGAATTGCTGGAACCCAAAGCAATAAGAAAAGAATTGCGACAAAGTATTCTGCAAATGAAGAAAAAATATGACAATACAATGGATAGTTAAGGAGGAATATGAATGGAATCAAGATGTGGTATTTTGTGTAGCAAATGTGACTGGCAAAAGACTGAAAAATGTATGGGATGTGCTAATATTGATAATCCTTTCTGGGGAGTTTGTCCGGTAAAAAGCTGTTGTGAAGGAAAAAAGTTGGAACATTGTGGAGAATGTAACGAATTTCCATGTACAAAATTAGAGGAGTTTGCTTATGATGAAAAAGAAGGCGACTGCGGAGTCCGGCTTGATCAGTGCAAAATCTGGTCTGCATTAACACAGATGAGATATATTTGGATTGACGACTTCCTTATGAAGAAAGCCGGTGTGACAAAACTACCGCCACAGTGGAACTGGATCCGTTATGCAGTAGGTGGAAAATTGTTTGCAGCAGTGTGTCTTGGCGAAAACAATAGTCCCTATTATATAACTTTGAAATTAGAGCCATCAGAGGGAAGTTTTTTGCGACAGCAGTATGAAGATATTATACCAGGATATTACATGAATAAACAACACTGGAATTCAATCAAACCAAATGGCGCAGTGGAAGATGATCTGCTAAAAGATTTGTTAGATAAATCGTATGATTTGGTGCTTGGAGGCTTCAGTAAAAAGAAACAAAAAGAGATTTTAGAGAGTGAGAGATAGCCCCCTTAGGACAGTCTTTTTCATGTCAACTTACAATTCGTTTACTTCATCATGGCATAATAAAAAATAGAAAGGTAGGTGCTTATGATGGCAACGAAAAGCGCAAATGTAACGGCTCGTATTCAGCCGGAAATCAAACGGCAGGCAGAGGCGGTTTTGGACAGAATCGGCTTGCCCGTTTCGGTTCTGATCGATACCTTATACAGACAAATTATTATGACAGGCGGCGTTCCGTATTCTCTCACTGTACCAAAGCTGCCCACAAGAGACAGCTTGACCGATGAGCAGTTTAACGCCATGATGGAAAAAGGCTGCAATCAAGCGAAACCAAGAAGATGGATTCTATGCCGTCAAGATACCCTCTTACCGAAGAAGAACCGTGGCGCACGAAGGGGATCCACAAAATGCCCGTTAAAAATTTTCTCGTTTATTATATTCTCCATCATTCAACCCCACAAATAACTTATTATCATTTTTAAAACCACCATTTTCTTTTTGATAATAGACTCTTGTCTGTATTTCATCCTCCCCTTCTTCATTACCAGTGAGTGACAATATCAAGTCCTTTAGGCCATCATCGTCCAAATCCTCAAAAGAATATTCTTTTACACAAACATCATGGGGATAATTACCTAAATAAGAAAAATTATATAAAATATCATTTTCCATGCTTGTCAAATATACCTCTAAAACATTATGCTTGCCTCCCGTTCGCACCCTTGATATAAACTTAACTGTTCCCCAGCCATCCAATGCGATAGTATCAACTGTATCAGCATATGAAAACCCTTTTTGCTCGCTATCTTCCAATTTGTATGCTCTGAATAGATATGTTCCATTCTCTGGTATGTCGGCTCCATTCTTTTTATCCACATGTAAAACGGCTTCTATCTTATCGCTATTGCAATTTTTCAATCGCAAATTTCCGCTAAAACCTTCTTCTTTCCATTCAAGATGACAATCAAGAATTCCATTTTGAACGGAACCTGTTAAACTCCCTACCGTATTTGTCTCAGTATACAATTCTGAATTATTTTCCAGTATTTCATTAATACTAACTTTTCCCTCGACCATTCCCTTTTCTCTTTTATTAATGACAAATGATAAATAATTAGAATGATACGGTTTTCCAGAGTTCCATTCATCCATTACCCATGTTTTATTCATATATGCATTTAGATCAATGTCTTGTTCTGTTATCGCATCGTTTTCCGGCTGTGATTCTGAATCACTAGTATTGCTGCAGCCGGTTAATATTACCCCACAAATTAATATAAATAAAAATCTTTTCATTCATATATTCCTTTCTTTTCTGTTTTTTAAAAATCAAGATCACTCCAAAAACGTATCAACTATGCTGCCGAGTCCGTATCTGGAAACAATCTCTAACAGTCCCTCTTGTACTTCATCACGGCTGAAATTATTTTTCTCTAAAAACTCATCAGGCTTTTCATTCAGATAGGAATAAAATAACAGCGCAGTTTCCAGGTTTTTATACTCACAATCCTCTGTTATCTCATATATCACATTTTCTGCCTCATTGATCTTCCCTTCGTTCACCATGTCCAGCAAGGCATCCAGTGTTGCCTTTACTTCTGAATCTTTCAGCATTTCCTCCATAGAAAATTCCGTATCAATATGAAAGATCAGTTGTAGGAGCGCCCTGATCATTTCTTTAATGAGCCGCATAATATAATCCTGTTCATACAATTTTGACGGCCTCCTTTTGCCATTCCTTAACTTTATTATACTATAGCCAATTAAAAATATCTATTGAATCTTACTGATTGGAAAGCCATTTTCACCCTACGGATTATCCGTAGTGTCGCGGTGTTGTAAAACAGGGGTGATCTCTTTATGGAGAAGCTCCTTCTGCGGTTCCGGGCGGCGTTTCTTCCGTTCGTTCATCTGCTCCACCAAAAGTTCTACGGCGGTATAAGCGATTTTATCAATCTGCTGCCCTACGGTGCTGATGGGGAGGACAGATTCCACGGCGATCGGGGAGTCATCGAAGCCAACAAGCCGGTACTCATCCGGAAGCTTGCCGTATTCGCGGAAAATCAGGTTCAGCATAATGCTGGCGTGAGTGTCGTTGGCCAGAAAGATACCCTTTTTTTTGCCCGGATATTTCTCTTTGATATATTGATATACGCCCTCAAGACAGGATTTTGTTTCCGAATAAGAGTTTCCAAAATCTCTCAGGATCAGCTCATGATTTAAGCTGTGTTCCCTGCATATATCCAGAAAGCCCGTAATCCGCTTATACGCAGGGATTTCCTCTGACATGACGGAATTAATATGCAGAAGGATATCGCAGTCGTTTTTATACAGCAGGCTGGTCGCCTGGACGCCGCCCATATAGTTATTGGTATTGACGCTGTTTACATACTGGTCCTCCCGTTCGATCGCAACAAGGGGGATGTTATAGGAGGCAAGCTCCTTAGAGGGGATTGTGTGGCTTAACACGATCAGTCCCTCGATCTTGTAAGCCAGCAGCTCCCCAATGTATTTCCGCTCGCTTTCCCGATTGTCCCCTCCGATAAAAACAAGAAATTTGTAACCAAACTCTTCATATGTATTTAAAATGCAATTCAGCATTTCAGAAAAATAGCCAAGATAAAAATTGGGGATGATCACGCCGATAAATTCGCTCTGTCCATTTGCCAGTACCTTTGCCAGTTTATTTTCCTGATAATTCAGCTCCTT
>CANPZE010000070.1 GCA_947589315.1 uncultured Lachnospiraceae bacterium
CATACATGATGTCCTCCTGCACCACCACACGGCTAACGCCTTCCAGCCCCTTTACCAGGTCCAGACGCTCCTCAAAAGAAATCGTTGGGAACTTGTTAAACCTTATGGTTGCCTCATCGCTCAGCACGCCGACAATGACTTCCCCGTATTTCCGTGCTTCCCTAATGATGTTTAAGTGCCCCTCATGGATGATGTCCGTGCAGAAGCAGGTATATACTGTCTTCATCTCTTTCTCCTCTTTCCGATACATTGCATCGCTCATTTCTAATTCCGGAATACTCTATGCAATATGAATCAATATCCCCTGTAATCCTAAACGCTCACCCTAACTTCTGTTGAGCCAATCCACTCTTTTAGCCAGTTCCACATCTACCTCTGTGTTGAGGTTGATACAATGCGATCCCTTCACCACAACCGGATCCATCGGGAACTCCGAGCAAACCATATTAATATATTTCAGCCCGTTTTCATGGGACGGCTGTTTTGATTCCTTCCAAGTAAAATAATAATCTGTATAACCGTTGCATAGACGCTTTAATCCATCACCAGAAAATTTCCACATCTGCATAGAATCGCCTATCGGATGGAACCCCTCAGGAACTTTATCAAAAAGTGAATGATGTCCATCATCATATACAAACCGGATTATTTTCCCATCATTATTAGCAGAGCACGCCGCAACGCTTCTTTCCGGATCAATATATTCCATCCCGCGTATCAGACATGCCCCATCGCTTTGCTTTCTAACCAGGGTTTTCACATAGTTTGCATCCAGCAGGATATCCCCTTCTGTGATATATATGGTATCATAGCTTGCCATTTCTTCATGTGCACATGCCAAAGAATACTCGCATCCATGAAAATCATATTTATCATTTTCCACGAACCTAATATCGACTGTAATATTCTGCCGTTCTAACATCGACCCTATTTTTTCCTGAACCAGTCTGGCATAATATCCAATAACGATAATTAAATTATCAATCCCGCAGCCCACAAACGATTTTATCGTGTGCTCTATCGGCATCACTCCATCCAGGTCAATTATACATTTACTCGTATTCTCCGTAATCTTTTTCATTCGGCTTCCCACTCCAGCCGCATAAATCAATGCCGCACTATTCCCCATATCCTATTCCCTGCTGATATAAATACCTACCAGAGTATTCCTTTCATCAATGATCTTGTCGATGGATTCTTCTGCAATCGTCATCAGTTTAGTCTTAATATCCTTCACATCGTCTCCTGTAAAAGATAGTAGATCCGTTGGTTTAACGCGGTCTTTATATAGTGTTTTTATTTTGATGTCCATTTGCTGTCTCCCGATTCCAATTCCTTTCTTATATTTTCCACCAGATCATAGCAGTCGGTCATTCTCAGATCACCCATATTAGCAATCTGGAACAACCCCAGTGTCTTTAGATTCCCTTTTCCGATATACAGGACAAAGCCCCGGTCATTCATATTGGAAATAAACTTCTCCACATCATAGATAGCCGTATCCAACAAAAAAGAAGATAATGTAACCGATCTGCTCACATCATCTTCTAAATATGGCCTAATCCCCAGCTTTACCATCTCGCGTCGGATATAGTCGTTCATCTTCTTATATCTCTTATAGTTGCCGATGGGGCTGAATAGTACTTTATACATCTGCGCATCAAGTGCTACAAACAGCGGTGTACTTGGGGTATGGAGAGTCTGTCCAGCCTCCTCAGAGAATCTAAGATTAGCGAATAGATCCATGTAATCTGATTTGGATGTTTTTTCTATGCCTTCTCTGTAAACATCCATTCCAACACAGATCAGGGCAATACCAGGATAAGAGCCGATTGCTTTTCCGGATGTCGTTACAATTATATCGATCTGATCCTCTGATACATTGATATAATCGGCAGATGCCGAACTAACAGCATCTACCATTATCCTAGCATTGTTTTTATGGGCCAGCCCCGCAATATCACTAATGGGGTTCAGGATACCGGTAGATGTTTCATGATGCACCACGAGAACCCATGAAAATGTATTCTCACTCAGCAACCTGGCGACCTCGGCTATATTAAACCCTTTTTCTTCCCGGTACTCAGTATAAGGAATATGATAAATCTCCAGAAGTTTCTTTAACCTGTCACCGAAAACCCCGTTCGTCAGTAGAAGAACCTGATCCCTTTGCTCCAATACAGAGCTAATGCACATCTCATTTGCCAGTGTGGCTGACCCTGTAATAGGCAGGCAAATATAATGCGTCTCGTCAGCGTTTAACATTTTCAATGTCATATGCTTAATATTATTAAAAACCTGTTCGAATTCTGCACTCCTATGTCCAATATTGGTCTTCATTGCCAGTTCCGCTATATCGACAGGTACATTAACCGGACCCGGACAGAACAGTTTTTTCATCTTTCTATCATCCTTTCGCCCAAGTAGTTATTGCTTGTTCATTAAATGTTTACTTACATCAGCCGCAAACTCAAGGCAATCATCGATATGAATAGATTTGGGATAATTCAAGTTAAATACCTTCTTTAAAAGCTGGATATCCTTATCCATAAAAGTAAGAGTCCCCTGCGCAACTTTTTCGATTCCGTCAAACTGTGATGAGACTTCATTAATTTTGATTGCCCTTTTCATGTCGATACTATCCGGCAGAAGAATTTCTATCTCATCTCTTTGCGAAAGCGGGTACACACAACACGGATATCCTCCTATCAAACCATTCGGTCCAGGAAGATGGATCTTTACCGGTTTCTCTCCTAATAGAATCCTGATAACTTCCACTACATCCGACGCAATCATAAGATTGCGCACAGAATCAGAAACCATGGGGATATGGCATGCCTGAATCAGTTCTGCTGCAGACAACCGCATATCCTTCTCCCCATCTATACTATATTCCAGATAATAAGGACTTCCCATGTCCTTTCCATCTCTACAGGCATATGTATTTAAATAATGACTGCAGATCAGCTTTATTTCTATTCGATCCATTGCCACATCCAGTTCCTCATGGATATATTTCCTTATCCGGGGTACCATATGGTTTATGTTTCCCAATCCGGTCAGGACATCTAACCCCACACTTTTTAAAAGCGGCTCAACAATATCCGGATGGCTCGTATCAATAACCTTACATTTTATCCCCGACTTTTTCACCGCTTTCATGACATTATAAATCAGAGGAACAGACAGGGGCGTCCACACGCCATATCCGATCCCATTCGGGTAGGAAAACGAACCATATTTAATGTTTGAAATGAACCTGCCCGTATAGGCGATGATGTCCGGATCGATCTCCCGGAAAAGATCCGCCATTGCATCAACTTCCAGCATGGAACACTGATGGTATTGGATCGTATTAGTGCTCTCCATAATCATGGATGATATAATTGTCGTATTTAGCCGGGGGGAAATCTCCTCCAGGTTTTTTCTCGAAAGAATATGAATCTCCAGATCACGCATCCCCAAACGGGAAAGCATGTCAACAGCATACTTCCCAGTACTTCCATAGCCACAAATTAAAACTTTCATGATATATTCCTCCTGGTTATATAAAGTTTATTAGATTCCAAGGTATAATCGTGTTGCTAGAAACTTGGGATATCCGCATTCCAATATCCGCTGTGCCGCCCCATCAATGTCATAATCGATCCTCACAAATTCCACCTCATTGTCTGGGTACAGGATCGCATACTGGCACTTTGGGCAGGCGTTTCTGGGCTGTCCAATACTCCCCGGGTTAATGAACAGATTGCTCCCTTTTTTAAAGGAAAACTGCAGATGAGAATGCCCGAAAGTAAAAACTTTATCCTGATACTCTCCGAATTTCTCATTAAGACATTCCGAAAACTCATACAGGTTTTCCCATAAATCATCGATTCCTCCATGAAATGCGATAATATCCTCATATGTTCCGATATATTTTAACTGCCTGCTTAAATCAAAAATAATTTTCCTGTCAATCTGGTTCCGCGTTATTTCCAGTGATAATCTTCCATGTGGTGTATCAAACCGCGAATCATGGCTACTTTGCAGTATAGCCTCATCATGGTTCCCCATAATCGAAATGACCACGTTGTATTTTCCTAACAGGTCAATACAACCCCGGGGATCCGCACCATAATCCAGAATATCCCCGCAGTTAATTACCGGTAAACTTTCTGCATTGCTGAATCTCTTATGTATATCCATGTCAAAGGCTTCAAGAGCCTGAAGATTTCCATGGATATCTGATATTAAAATAACGGGTTCTCCTCGCATAGGTTTCTCCTGTTTGCAAAATTGCACAAAATATATTTTCAAAAATATAAAGGGATTTTCCCATTGCAACTTATTATAATAATTTTCATGCAGCGCAACAATTTCCTCTTTTTCTTAATCTGTGATAAATCTTATACATTTGTTTTATTCCCGGTTTTGTCACACAATAATTACTTACAATCTCTCTCTTCGTAATTATTATCAAATGAGTAAAGTATTTCTTTCCGCTTAACCTAACGTGTTCCTTAGGTCTTAATACAGGAAAAGAGCTTTCTCTCCCGCTTACTTTTGCATCAAGAATATCGAACATCATCGAAATACATGAACCAATATTTGAAAAGTGTGTATCTGAATAACATTGTGCATTTCCCGCATATTTCTCATAATTACTTATCACTTCAGAAACACACTCCGTAAGATATTCCTTATCCGTTCTAATTATATAATCATAATTATTCACAGGCAATCGGCTTGGATTCGTATCTGGAATCAACCAATTATTAACTGAGATTGCCGGTTTCCCCATCATCACACATTCGCTCATCGTACTTGATTCCTCACTAACAAGAATGTCAGATATAGCAATTACATCAAGTATGTTAACTTTGGGATCCACTAGAACCACTCTATTGTTATTCTTATGTAATTCATACATTTCCCTAATATTTGCTATTTGTTCCGGATAAGAATCTGGCCACGGCGCCTGCTTCACAACAATATTTACATCCAGCTTCATCATTGCTTGGACAAATTCGTCCTGCTTATGATCATTTTCCCATGCCGGTGCATAAAGAACAGTTTTTTTCTTCGGATCTACCCCTAATTCTTTAATTAATTTTTCTTTATTCTCCTTATTCTGAAAATCCGCTATACGATCTGCTTTCGGCCACCCTGTCAAATAAACACCCTGCCTTGGATTTGCATAATAATATTGGGAACACTGATTCCAATTGTCCACCCATGTCTTACTCGGAAGAAATCCGATATCATATTTATTCCAAGGCTCTCTCATCCAAATATCAGGCCAATTACCAAATTGCTGCGTAATATCATGTAACATAATCACAGAAAATCTGCTGAACTGGGGATGATTAATATGGTCACAGTACCAGCCAATCTCACACCTGGCAAACTTATTGTCCGTAATCCTGGTTTTATATCCTCTTTTCCTTGCCTCTTTAGCAATCATTTCATATACCTGTTTTTGCACTGAATCTGCATATATAAATGTTATCTCTTTTTTTACCATAATATCGTCCTCCCAGCCACCAATTTATTCGTCATACTTTTTATTCTTTTATTGTCCTTATCAGCCCTTTTATTAAATCTCTTTTCATTACAAAAAACAGTATAAGCACTGCTAGCATAACCAGCCTCATTGACAAATGATTAAATGTCAGCATACTTGCCAGGCAAATAATAAATACAGCAACAGATAATATAAACACTATCCTATTATCATAAATAGCTTCGGTTATCTTTTGTTCACCCAAGACTCTTAATGAGAACATAAAATGCATCAGCATAAAAACTATATAACACGCCAATGTTGTATATGCTGCTGCAATGAAGCCAAATATCGGAATAAAAATAGAATTTAGGACTATATTTAACACTGCTCCCGCAGCAGAGGCATACATAACATATTTAGTCGCTCCGAAATAAAATTCCACGGATGCATAAAGATCATACACAAATGTAAAATATACCCCTAATGTCACTATTGGAATTACATAAACCGCAACGGAATAATCTGATGTCCCAAGTATTCCAATAATTTCAGGTGAAACAAGGCATATGATCAATGTTATTCCGGCCATTATAGCAACCAGTACATTGGAAAGGCCTCTTAATCTGCCATAGCTCTTTTCTTTCAACTGTTCATATGTCCATGGGACTCTGCTACCATTGACTGCCGCAATCAGAACATTAATCGCTGACGCAACCTGATAAGCAAAACTATATATTCCGGCGTCACTATCACCACAATAATACTTAATCATAATTCTATCTGACTGTCCAAGAATAATGAGACTCAAATAATGTGGAATAAGAGGTATATTAAATTTTGCGGCATATTGCCAATACTTTTTGTCGAAGAAGCATTTTCCCTTTACAAATTGATAGATGTAAAACACTGTTCCTACAACACATTGCGTGGACAAAAATCCTAAAATAAGCGCCTTCGCCCTAAGCCCGGTATATCTAAGTAGAAGAATACTCACACACGGCATAAGAATAGAGATTGCAACCGTCACCGCAACCATTGGTCTATATCTATACTCTACCCTCTGTCTTGTTCCCCAAAAAGAAAACGCAGGATACACGATGAAATATAAGAATAATAGCAACATAAATGGAGTATCCAAATCCAGTAATTTATTACACCACTCATGGGTAAAAATATAGATCACCAGCAACCCTAATGTAACCAGCGTACCCAACCCCTGCATTGATGCCGTATATCTGTCCCTTTCCTTTCTATTGGGCATATCCACAAGGGTCTTGGTATATACACCAGCATAAAGATTGAGGGAGGCGAATATTATCAAAATTCCTGTCCAAGACTGAAATACAGACCATTCGCCATATTCAGCGGTTGTTAATAGCCGAACATAAATTGGTACAACAATAAATGATATTCCTTTTTGAAAAAAATTACATATGGTATACCATATTGACGCTTTGACCTGTATTGGACTGCTTCTATATTTATCAATTCCCCGAGAAAGTATATCCACTCCATATGCCTCCCATTTTCCTAGACATACTGTTCTTTTCCTGAATATTTTTTAATTCTCTTTTGTAGTAATTATTTTCATTTTTCAATTTGTAATAGGTATAATATACCAATATATACATCACAAAGCTGGTTGACGTATGTAAAAACGGGTCTATTATACTTTCAACAAGAATTGCCCCATACGGCAAAAGCAGCCACCTTTTATCACTAAAGAATATTCTTTTTACTGGTAAAAAAAGAAACACTAAAAACGGTATTGTTCCCAAAATACCAACCGTTCGGATCATCTCATAATAAGACAATTCGCTGGTTGTCACGATTGCCTCCCGACCATATGAATAATATTGACTTCCGTGTCCCATACCAAACACCCAATACATCCAATCGGAGTTTAATGCTTCGAGTATAGATGGAGCTATTCTTGATCTAACTGCATCCCCTGAAGATTTCGCCAGATTTATAATCTGTATTCTTTCATACATAAACCCTGCTCCAACGGCAACGATACACATTATCAAGAACAGCATAAATGCTTTTTTCATCTTTCCCTTCGATATCACCATGAAATATGCCGGAATAATTGCTAAAGCTATATAAATATTAGCACGCGTACCTGTAAGAAGAAGCGCAATGAACGATAATCCCATCCATATATATTTCTTCTTTACAATCGAATACACAAAGTGAAAAAGCAACAATGGGCTTGTGTTCATGAATATAACATAATAAAAAATGGCATTTACAGACTTTGATATCTTCCCTTCCTGATTATTATTAATCAGCATTACTAAAGGATTCTTATATAAGTCAACAATTTTTAAAAAATCCAATATCGCTATTGACAATATAATTACTATCAGTACAGACAATGCTTTATAAAATGCTTTATAAACATCGAAATCACTCCGCAGACAGATATAAACAAGTAATAGATAGAAATTTACATATTCCGCATGAATCGCGCTGGAGATATCTCCTTCAGTCATAACTGTCGATATCACAACAATAACTGTTGAATATACAGCCATCATAAAAAATAGCATTCCATATTTTTTAATATTCAAAACATCCGTAAGAATTATTCCCAGGTTTGCGAGAACAAACAGCGCAAATAGTCCAATTTTTATGTTATACTTATCATAGGCGAATAGGACCATAGACAATACAACCAACGAGAAAAATGCATACATAAACCTGTCTTTTTTTATTGTCCACCGCATTATTAAAACCCTTTCCTAAGAACTGTCATTACAACAACAATTTTCTCAATTAATTCAGGCGGTTTAACACAAGCATTTGCTGCCAGCTTTAACCTGGTCCCAATGTTCCTTTTGTAATCTACTATCATCAGCAGAAGGTTTCTGTTGTCCTCTGGCATATCGCCGCCATACTGTTTAAGCAGTTGGCAAGACCAATTAAATCTCTCATTGCCGCCCCTGATCAATGGCGAATTCCTTATCTTCTCAATAAGCTTTCGTTGTCCGCCAATCACATTTCCGCTATGCTGCCGATACAGAATATAACTATTCTTATCAAAAACAACTTTTCCCCCTACCGCTAAACAAACCATATACAGCCAATGGTCATGAAGCGGATACGGCAAAAGATCCATCACATTTCGTTTACTGACCATTTCCTTCAGCTGTCGGCTTAAAACCATCGTACAGCCGCTTGCACAATTCTTAATCAGTATCTGCCCAAAATTATAAGCATTCTTCTTATTAAAAGAATTGACCGTGTTCAACTCATGGAGAGTTTCATCCACCAACCTCGTATATGAATAATATAATACCGGCCGCCCTTTTACACATTCAGTCTCTATCTTCTCAATGGCTTTGCACAGCTTATCTTCCAGCCAGTAATCGTCCTGATCACTAAATGCATAATAATCTGCCCCAGTATCCACAGACTGCAATAATGTCAAAAAACTATATTTCGCGCCAATATTCTCTCCTTCCACCAAATGAACCCTGGAGTCTTTTTCTTTGAATCTCTTCACAATATCTATGGTTCCATCCTTTGAACCGTCATCCCGAATAAATAATTCTATTTGGACACCCTCCTGGGCGAGAATGCTGTTAATCTGCTCCTTTATGTACTTTTCCCCATTATACGCAGAAAGCAGAACATACACCTTTTTGACATTCATCAGAATACTCCTGTAATAACAGCAATAAAAAACATTGTATTGATGTACGCATTCCAACGGAAACGCCTATCCAAAAGAAAAGTCATCCTGTTTTTTATACTGTCTTTATAATGGATCACCTCAAGCAATTTCTGATTTGTTTCTTCATCAAACAGACTATAATAGTTTTCGTAAAGACTGTTTGCCTGCAGCATTCTTTCATTCTTGTTAGAAACTGCATTTTTGATCAGTCTTAATATTTTATCGGCATAATTATCCATTAAGCCAACGGTATTATTGCCATGTATGCGATATTTCAACAAGGACATATCCTCTGTAACTATCCTTGCCTTCATTCCTGTTGCGACAAGCAGTGTCCAGAAATCATGCATTCGAAGATTCTGTGGTACTGACAAATTTATAAGATCCCGCAACTTTCTATTAAACACCATTGTACAGGCAGATGGGGACCGGAACATAATCACTGATTCAATACTCATTGGTCTCTCAAATTCCATATCCCTCTTATAAAGAAAATTTAAATTGCCATCTACCACATCATATGTACTCATAAATAATGCCGGTTCGTTTTCATAACCAGCCAGTTTATCAACGGCTATCTTCAGTTTATCTTCCTGCCAGACATCGTCTTGATCGCAATACGCATAATAATCTGCATCCTCGGACTCTTTCAGCAGCTTTAAGAAACTTCTTGCGGGTTTTAAGTTTTCTTTTCCAACTGATAAATGAATCCGTTCATCAGAATATGATCTTATGATATCAATTGTACTATCTGTAGAACCATCATCCCGAACGGAAAGATATATATCGGTAAAACTCTGGTTAAGCACACTGTCCAGTAATTGTTTTAGGTATTTTTCTCCATTATATGTCGATAATAATACGTTTACAGTACTCATAACTGCCTACAGCCCTTTTGAATAAACATTCTGCATGATCTGCGCGCTCTTTGAAATATCAAACCTGTTTGCTGTTTCTATATTATTCATCCCGCATTTTCTCCGAAAATTATCATCCTTCATCATTTTATCTATAGCCTCTGCCATTTTTTCAGCTGAATGCGGATTAACGCAGTAACCACTTACCCCATCAACAGCATAATCTTTTATCCCATTGACATCTGATGTGATTAATGGCAGCCCGCATGCCATAGCCTCTAAAGGCGCTATTCCCAAGCCTTCCCTAACTGATGGATGAATAAAGCAGTCTGCTGTCTTACATAGTTCAGCAATATCTGTTCGAAACCCTAATAGTTTTATATTGTCGTTAAGATTGTATTTATCGATTAGCAACGCATATTCTTCTTGAAGCTCACCCTGTCCGACCATCAAGTATATAATATCCGGATTGTTCAGTTGGTGCAGAGCCTCTATCACAATCCGCTGGTTCTTTCTCGCCTGAAGTTCCCCGACTGACAACAGGATAAACTTATTTTCTGGAATCCCCAACTCCCTGCATTTTGCTGATCTGTCCACAATACATTTATGATATTTATTGGTATCTATCCCCACTCCCGGAATATAAACTGT
>CANPZE010000071.1 GCA_947589315.1 uncultured Lachnospiraceae bacterium
GCTGATTCTTGCAGGTGAAGTAGTAAAAGACCTGTGCAGGATAGAAATGGGCTGGCATTGATATGGGTATTCTCACGAAAAATATATGACGGAGGCTGCTATGATCATTGCATCCGTTGTCTTTTGTATAATACAGAGGATAAGATTGTATATGAGCAGGAGAAGGTGGCGGAAAAATTTACGGCTTCCCAAAACCAATCTGGGAGCGGGCTTTGGTTGCCTGTCTGCTTGCCATTATGGAAAGAAATGTACCCTGGCTGTATAGGTCATATTACCTAACTTACGCTTAAAACTCGGTGTATACTGTTCTTTTTTTTCTATTCCATAACTCTCCTTTTCTTTGGATAAAAAGAGCGCATAGATTAATTTCTATACGATCTAACACTGTGTTGCTATTTAGTTATAATTGAAAATACTGTTAGTTCGACAAACTGGAATTTGCAATTGTATAGTCGGCTGTATTTGTATATAATATGCTTAGACAGACAGTCGGAGCAGTTAATTTTATGAAGGAAAGGCGGTGTTTTATATGTCAGTATTGCAGGATCAGGTTATCCAAAAAGTTAGTGGACTTTCAGAAGATAATCTGCAGTTTTTGCTGGAGCTGATAGATCGTTTCATGCAGCCTGAAGTTAAAGAAAACAAGAATATGGTAGTTACAAAGAGGATTGGGATTGCCAGAGGGCAGAACTTATATGATGACGATTACGATTTTGATGAAATGAACCCTGAAATTGCTAAAATGTTTGGAGTGATGGAATGAAGTTGTTATTAGATACGCACATTATTTTATGGGCATTGGATGATAACCCCAAATTGTCGGAACAGGCGAAAGCTTTGATTATGGATGTAGATAATGATGTTTATTATAGTGCTGCCTCTGTGTGGGAAACAACGATTAAATATATGGCAAAGCCAGATAAAATTCGGCTCAGTGGTTCTAAATTGTCGGAACTGTGCAGGAAAATGGGGTATCAGATGTTACCGATTACAGATAAGCATGTAGGAGTGCTGGAAACGCTGGTATTCCATAGCGAACATCAGGTGCATAATGATCCCTTTGATCGGATTATGATCGCTCAGGCGAAAGCAGATGGAATGAAGTTTGTTACACATGATTTTAAGCTTCCATTTTATAATGAGTCCTGTGTAGTAGCAGTATAGAAGTAAACGGTAGATAGTCCGTATTTATGCCAACTTGGAGTAAAACTGCATGATAAAAGCAGATTGGGCAAGCAAGAACAATGTTATGATATGTTATCAGACTTCGCTTATTTTTCGATTGAATAAGTGAAGTTATTATCGGATAACAGGAGGCTGTATATGAAAGAATTTACGCAGGGTATCCGGGATGGGATTCCCATTGCCTTAGGGTATTTGTCTGTCAGCTTTACCTTTGGGTTAATGGCGGCAGAAGCGGGATTTACATGGTGGCAGGCAGTTTTAATTTCCGCAGCCAATGTAACATCTGCCGGTCAGTTTGCCGGGCTGGATATCATGGCTTCCGGCGGCGCAATCCTTGAGATGGCTCTGACACAGATGGTGATCAATATGCGCTATGCGCTGATGTCCCTTTCGCTGACCCAGAAGATCGACCGTTCCATCCACATGCGGCATCGTTTTATCATTGGTTTTGAGGTGACGGATGAAATATTTGCCGTGGCCATGAGCAGAGATAAAAAAGTTTCGCGCCTTTATATGTATGGGCTTATGATCTGCCCATTCCTCGGCTGGACATCGGGAACTGCCCTGGGGGCGGTTCTTGGAAATATATTGCCGGAATTTATCCGCAATTCTCTGGGAATTGCAATTTATGGAATGTTTATTGCCATTATTTTGCCAAAGGCAAAGAAAGCGGCCCAATACTTGAAAGTGATTCTGATTGCGGTCTTTTTAAGCTGCTGTTTTGCATGGATTCCGTTTTTAAAGGCGGTGTCCTCCGGTTTTGTTGTAATTATATGCGCTGTTCTGGCTGCGGGGGCAGGGGCATATTTCTTCCCGATACAGTCAGAGACGGAAGAGAAGCAATTGTCAGCAGTAAAGGAGGCGGAAGATTGAATATAGGAACATTTTTTATATATCTTGCAGTGATGGCGGGAGTGACATATCTGCTGCGAGTCCTGCCCTTCGTGCTTTGCCGAAAGCAGATAGACAATGTGTTTCTCCGCTCCTTCTTAACCTATATTCCATATGCGGTGCTGGGCGCAATGACATTTCCTGCCGTATTTTATTCTACGGATAGTCTGGAATCGGCGATAGCGGGAGTATTTGCTGCACTATGCCTCGCCTTCTTTGAAAAAAGTCTTTTGACGGTAGCGGCGGGAGCTTGCCTTGCGGCGTTTTTAGTACAGCTTGCGGAATTTTTAAAAATAATTTCCTGGTAAAATAATATTACTAGAATTCGTGCAATGCACAAAACCAGGGAGCGGCGCTTAACCGGATATCGGTTTTTAACGGTACTGTAAATAATCAACAAACCGTTTTACCGCAAGAGAGGCTGTTTTTTTACTTTTAAGAGCGAGTCCGATCTTGCGGTATGCAGGAACATCAAGCTCCTTTGCAATGATTCGATAAGGTACTCTTTTCAAGATAAGCTGCGGCAGGATGCTGATACCGAGCCCGCTTTCCACCATTGACATAATGGCGTAATCATCCCATGTGGTAAAATGAACCTGTGGCGTTAAATGGTACCTTTCAAATATTTCAGATACCTCCGCTTTTGCGCCTTTTTCAAGAAGCATGAACGGTTCGTTACAGAGAGCTTTGACAGGGAATTTTCCGCAGTCTGCGAGAGCGTGGTCTTCGGGAATGATCGCCAGCAGCTTATCTTGTTCTAAAAAAACAGTTTCCAGTGCGGGATGTGCGGGCAGGCGCAAAAAACCACAGTCTACCCTTTTTCTGCGATAGGAGATCTTCCTGCACAATCCGTAGCAATATGCGGCTATTTAGAGCCGTTGTTTGCAGTACTTCTGTCTGTGCTGATCCTGCATGAAACAATGACCCCTCTTCAGGCCGCGGGGGCTTTTCTGATTATTGGAGGCGCTGTTTTCGGTGAATGGTATACAGGCAGGAAACGGATCTGACGAAAGGTAAAGCATATTTGGGATTTTGAAGGGGATATTCGTAGGGGCGTTAGGGATTGATTGAATGGGAGAAATATTATATAATGGATAACGGTTGCATAATGATTTCTGCGCACCGCTTCAGAAGAAGCTATTGGAGTTGCCGCTATATCTAGGAAGAAAATGGTGATATGATGAATAGGAATATGAAAAAGATACTTTGCCTGATAATAATTGCACTTTGCCTGATGGTCATTGGATTCTGCCTTAACGGGTGCGCCTCGCCGGCAACCGAAAAATCGAACACAGATAAGATCGTTATTACCATGCTGTATGCCAACGACTTACCCAACCTGGAACAACTTGTAGAGACAACATATACGGATATCGACCTTCAGATCGAAAAAAATGCATTGGGAACCATAGATGGTGAAACGGAACGCCGTCTGCGCAACGGGCATGGCAGTGATATTGTTGCATCCACCATTGCGACAGGCGATGTGCTGGATTATCTTGCAGATCTGAGCGCAGATGATTATATCTCATCCTATCAGTCCGGCATTATGCGCAAGATCGCCATAGACGGGAAAAATCTTTTTATTCCGCTGCCGGCGCAATATTATGGATATATCTACAATGCTACGTTTGTCCGCGAAAACGGTTTATCTGTTCCCAAAACGCAGGATGAACTGGTTGCAATGTTAAAAAAAGCAAAAAAGGAACACATCGGCACGGACGAAAACGGTTCTGATTTTGCCGTGAACGGCACACCGGCCACTACAGCCACTTTTTCCATTGCGACAAAGATTCCGGATTTTTTTGGACTGTCTGACGGTATCAGGTGGTTGGATAATCTGAAAAAAGGTAAGGCCTCTTTTAAGGGGTCTCTTGAAATGTGCCTTGATCTGCCGATGGAAATGATAGAAAAGGGATATATGGATCCGCATCCTTTCGCCTCTGTTTCCAATGCTGCTCCTATCCTTGAGAAAATGAGCAGTGGAAAAATGTTAATGGCGTTTGATAATGTTACGATGCTTGATGATATCCGGAAGAACAGCAATTATGAATTTGATATGCTGCCGATGTTTAGCAGCGAGGGCAATCCGGCATGGACAGTTTCTGCGCCAACGGCCTTTCTTGGTATCAACAAAACGCTTACGGAAGGCGCTGACAAAGCTAAGTTGGATGCCTGCCGGAAAATACTTGGCCTTTTGTCCACTCCCGAGGGACAGTCTGCTTTTATGATGGATAATGGGGCAGCCTATTCTTATCTTGCAGATTATAGCCAGATTCCGGATATCGTTCCGGATGGAATAAAGAGTTGTATTGAAAACGGCTATAACTATAATATATCCCTGTCCAATGATTTTATGCGCTATTTCGGCAACCGTTGCAATGCAGTTCTCTGCGGACAGACGGATATAGAATCTGCGTTTGCCGAGGTAGATGAATACCGGAAAGACGGGAGCAAGCAAAGCGCTACGCTGCTTGGGACCATTGACCATGATATGATTGTAGAAAATTATAATGTACGCATGGAGGAGACGGAGATCGGCAATTTGATTTCTGATGCAGTCAGAGAGATAACCGATGCGGATATCGCTGTGGTAAACGGAGGATCGATCAGGGGCAGTCTCTACGAGGGAGATATTTATAGTTACGATCTGGATTATGTCTGCCCCTATGAGGATCATATAATCATTCTCGAAGTGAATGCGGATGTCATAAGGAGTATGCTTTCCAACAGTTTATCTGCTATGATACGCAATGTCGAGATACCGGGAGGAAGATTTTTAAATGTGTCCGGGCTGAAATATTCTTTTGCTGAGCCGGACGGCAGCTCTCCGGCCCGGCTTGTTGACGTGACTCTTCCGGACGGCGCGCCCCTTGATGAAAATGCGGTATATACTATCGCCGTAACGGATTATATGGCGGGAAGCGGCGGATATTATGACAACAACGGCGATGGTTTTACCATGCTCAATGTCTATAGCAATGATGTTCCGAAAGCAAAAAAAGTGAAGCTTGTATGTGAAACGGAATATACTTTTCATAGCATATTGGAAAAATATATCGTTAGCCATAACGATGAAGAGATAGGGGCGCAGATTGAAGGAAGGATTACATCGGTGGAGAAACATGAGTAAAAATCATGACAAAAGGATTTCACACAGGCGCTTTTACATTGTGCTGATTCTGGCAATTGCGTTTGTATGCCTGTTGGTGGTCTGGCTTATTGCTGCTGCTGCAGCGCTGACATCCGGATTTACGAAAAATATGAATACTATGTATCTGCGGGAAATGACTAATCTGACGCAGGCGAACTTCAAATCGGGACTTTCCATGAGATACAGCGGACTGAGGGCTGTGGCAGAAAGTGTCAATGATGATGATTTGAAGAACTTGAAAACTATGGAAAGGTTTATTGCGTCAGCCGAGCAGAATAATGATTTTGAGTTTATGGCATTTGTTGATGAGGACGGCTTCTATTACAGCAGAGATGGGAAACGCCCCGCAGCTTCTAAATTCAGCTTCCTTGCTGAATTACTCAATGGTGAGGATGAAATTGTCTCTTATAACGAAACCTTTCTGGATAACAACATGATTGTACTCGGTACGCAGATATCGCCGATACGCTTTGGAGGGGCCAACATGATCGCAATTATTGCGGGATTTACGGCGGATTCGATCGGACAGCATCTGTTTCTGCGCAGTGAGGACGGACAGACCAATGCGAGTATTGTTACCGGAGACGGCAGATTTATCGTTTATAACACTTTTCTTTCCGATCTTCCAAGGGGCAGCAATATTATTTCCAAATTCAGGGAATATGCCGAATTCGATAAGGGATTCTCCGTTGAACAGATTGAGGACGATTTCAAAAAAGGCAATGCCGGCATGGTGATATTCACAGCGACCGGAGTCCACATGTGTATGTATTATTCGCCGATAGAGGGTACGGAGTGGTATATGCTTATGGAAGTGCCCTATGCGGTTGTCGATGAAATGACGGAAGATCTGAGCAGCCGGCTCAATCGGAATGCAATCACTATGATGGCTTCCGTGCTGCTGCTGATCGTGGTTATTTTTTTCGTATATTTCATGAATCTGAAAGCACACTCAAAACAGCTTGAGGCCGCCCGTGAGTCTGCTGAAAAAGCGCAGAAGGCCGCCGAACAGGCAAGCCTTGCAAAAAGCGAATTCTTAAGCCGCATGAGCCATGAAATACGTACGCCTATGAATGGCATTATCGGGATGACGGAGATTGCGCGCCAGAATACGGCCGATTCTGGGAAGATTGAAGACTGCCTGAACAAGATATCGCTTTCATCGAAGCATCTGATGTCGCTGATCAATGATGTGCTGGATATGTCAAAGATCGAAAGCGGGAAGATACAGATCCAAAATGAGAGATTCAATCTGCGTCTTTTTCTTAAGAATATCGAAAATATCTACAGCGTACAGATGGAAGAAAAGGAAATCCATTTTGTGGTCTCACTGTTTGGCCAGATTAATGAATTTGTCGTGGGCGATTCTCTGCGCCTCAATCAGATCCTTACCAATCTTCTCTCAAATGCTTTTAAGTTTACACCGGAGGGCGGAAAAATCGTTCTGGGCGTCAGTGAATTGAAACGTGAGAAAGGACTTGTCTTGCTGCGTTTTTTGGTTAAAGATACAGGCATGGGGATCAAAGAGGAAAACCTTGAAAAGATATTTGATGCATTTGAACAGGAAAATGCTGAAATATCCCATAAATTTGGCGGAACAGGCCTTGGGCTGTCGATTGTCCGCAGCTTTTCCGAGCTTATGGGCGGCTGCGCTACGGTACACAGCCAATATGGCAAGGGGTCAGAATTTGAAGTCCAGCTGCCTTTTACCGTTACTGAAAATTCCCGCATGATAGACTGGACAGAAGATAAGTATCATGATCTCGAGGCAGCTGAAAACAAAACCTATAATTTTAAAGGAAAACATATTCTGCTTGCCGAGGATATTGAGCTGAACCGGGAGATAGCCGTTGAACTGCTGGGAACTGTTACGGGTGCGATCATCGATGAGGCTGAAGATGGAGAAAAGGCGGTTGCGCTTTTTGATAAAAGCGCAGTGAATTATTACGACCTTATCCTGATGGATATCCAGATGCCAAAGATGGACGGATTTGAAGCGACCCGGAGGATACGTGCAATGGACCGTCCCGATGCCGCAGCGGTCCCCATCTTTGCCATGACTGCCAACGCCTTTGCCGAAGACGAGGAAAAAAGCCGGCAGGCGGGCATGAATGCGCATCTTTCCAAACCGCTTGAAATTTCTGCAGTGCTTGAGGCAATGAACGAAACACTCAATCTCAGGGGTTTGGGGACTTTTTGAAGATAGGAGGGAACCATGGGATTTTTATTTGTCGCTCTCGGCGGGGCAGTAGGGGCCATGGGAAGATATGCGATAAGTCTTTTGCCGGTTAAAACAAGCTTTCCCATACTGACATTGATCGTCAATATAATAGGTGCAGCTCTGATAGGATTTATCGCAGGTATTGTAAGCAGCAATAACGAAGTGTCAGCGAATACAGTTCTGTTCTGGAAAACAGGGGTATGCGGAGGGTTTACCACCTTTTCTACATTTTCACTCGAAGCGTTTACACTGTTTGAAAGCAAAGCATACCTGTCGGGAGGAATTTATATCTTTCTGAGCATTGTCTGTTGTCTGGCCGGTGTTTTTTGCGGGAAAAAATTATCAATCCTTTTTTGCCGGTAATAGCGCCTGGTCTAATGCTTTTCAGTGCTTTTCAGGTAAGGATTTGTGTAAGCACATCCAATAAATTCTCCATATTGATCGGTTTGGCGATATGGGCATTCATGCCGCTTTTCAGCGCCTGGTTCCGGTCTTCCTCAAAAGCGTTGGCTGTCATCGCCACAATAGGAATGTTGGCCAGGGCCGGATCGCTTAACGACCGGATCACCTTGGTAGCTTCATAACCATTCATATGGGGCATCTGGATGTCCATAAGAACCAGCGCATAGTAACCAGGGGAGGAATTTTTTACTTTATCTACGGCGATGCTGCCGTCCTCTGCTGTTTCCACGATAAAGCCACTGTTGGAGAGAAGTTCCGCAGCGATTTCCTGGTTTAATTCATTATCCTCTACTAAAAGCAGGCGCATTCCCTGCAGTTTTTCCGTTACATTTGGGATAGAGGGCGCCTGTTCTGCCGTAAGCACATCCCCAGTGGCAGCAATCAGGATATCCCGGAGTTCGGAAAGGAAAATGGGTTTGTTGCAAAATGCTGTAACACCGGCTTCCCGGGCCTCTTCTTCAAAGGAAGTCCAATCATAGGCCGTCACAATAATGATTGGGGCGCTATCGCCTACAATAGAACGGATCTGCCGGACTACCTCTAATCCGCTCAGATCAGGCAGAAACCAATCCACAATATAGGCATGGTATTCATCCCCCAGTTCATATGCCTGCTTGGCATGGAGGACAGCCTCTTTGCCGTGCAGGACCCATTCAGAACGCATGCCGATCTGCCGGAGCATTTTCGTGACGCTGTCACAGGTCGCAAAACTGTCGTCTACCACCAGGGTACGAAGTCCCTGCAGTTCCTCAATGATCTCCACATGCTGGTGTTCCGATTGAAGGCGGAAATCCAGATTAATAATGAACTCTGTCCCGTTGCCCTGCTCCGAGTGCAGTTCGATAGTACCTCCCATAGCGTCAATGATATTTTTGGTAATCGCCATGCCTAATCCTGTACCCTGGATGCCGCTGGCTGTGGTGTTGCGCTCTCTTTCAAAAGGCTCGAAAATGTGCTGGGTAAATTCCTGGCTCATGCCAATTCCCGTATCTTTAACACGGATCTCATAAGAGCCATAACCTTTGGGCGCGCGAGGCTTTTGCCGGATGGTCAGTGCAACGGTACCATCGGCCGGAGTAAACTTAATGGCGTTGGAGAGAAGGTTCAGCAATACCTGATTGACATGCAGCTTATCACAATAAATATCTTCATCGATCACATCCACCGTATCCATGAAAAAATTCAGATGTTTTGCCTGCATCTGCGTCTGGATGATATTTCGCATATCCCGGAAAATGTCTGAGATAGAGCATTCCTTCTCCTCAATGTTCAACTTGCCGGATTCAATGCGGCTCATATCCAGAATATCATTGATCAGCGAGAGAAGATGGTTGCTGGAGGACAGGATTTTCTTCAAGTATTCCTGTGTACGTTCCCGGTTGTCGAGATTAGTCTGGGCCAGTGTTGTAAAACCGATGATAGCATTCATTGGTGTTCGGATATCGTGGGACATGTTAGAGAGAAACGTGCTTTTAGCCCGGTCGGCAGCCTCGGCCTTGTGCAGCTTTTCGGTCAATAACGCCTGTTCTACGGTCCGTTTCATGATCTGATCAGCGTTTCGGCGGACCAGGCAGTAGTACACGATAATGACAATGGCCATAAATATCCCCAGATAGATACACACGCGTTGAACAGCAAAGACGCTGGCATAGGCCTCGTTTTCCGGGACAGATACAGCGATGGACCATTGGTTGATGTCGGCAGGGGCATAGTACATATATGTCCATCCGTCTGTGTTGGGAGTGCGGAACACCACGTATCCGGTCCCCAGGTTCATCAGATCCTCGGTGGCTTTCTTCCAATTGGCGCTGCCTTTGGTCTTTAATTGGGAATCCGGGGAGGAGAAGTCAAAAATATTTCCCAGATGGTCATGCCAGGTGTCCAGGATAAAGTCGCCGGTCTTCGTGTCAATGATATAGACACTGGCGCTGGCGTTATAGATATTGTCAATATTAAGGCTCTGGTGCAGGCTGTCCAGCTCGGTGATACCATACAGCAGGGCCGCAGTCTGTCCGTCCTGGATAATAGGAACAAAGTGGCGCAGGACAAGAGAATGGTTGGAGAGGCTGGCGGTCCGGTTGGAAATATGTTCCCCCAGAGGAGCTTCCTTTGCAAAGGAAAGGTTGTCATTGTCTGCCGCATCAGTGATAGTGCCGTCTGGGGAAAGGATCTTATTATCCGGCATAAGAACCATCACCTTCATGGTTTCAAGGAGAGGTGCAGAGGACTCCATGATTGCCTGGGTGGCGTCAATGTCAAAATTATCTGCCTGTGAGATAATATCAGCCATTGCGTTAAGAAGCCGGCTGTCCCTTGCCAGCTTGGCTGTGATTTCCTCAATAACTGTGTTGACGCCCTCTTCCATACGGCTCAGAGACCGTTGGCGGAGTACGGAATTAATCTTGTAATATCCAGAAAGTAAAAGCGCAACGATAATCACGATTACGATTCCTGTGGCCGTTAGGCTTCTATCCCTTTTTACCGCTGTCTTTGTCCTTTTGCTGAACATATCCCTTGTACCTCCTTTTGACAGCTCACTGTCGATTTTTTCCAAAATCATATACAAATGAATTGTCCTAATTGTATCAAATATTCAGGAGAAAGTCCAGAGAAGCCAAGATGCTAGCAATTAATTTCGCTGTACCCTTTTTGACGCGGGGATTGGCATAGGTTTTCCATTCAGGAACGCCTCTCGGCTCGGT
>CANPZE010000072.1 GCA_947589315.1 uncultured Lachnospiraceae bacterium
CAGCATAGCGAACTTATCCACGGTGCCCAGAAGCAACGTGGGTGTTTCCTCATAGATCGTCTCATCAACGACATACAATGGCAAATCCACCTTGGAGAAATCGCAGCGTTCATTCCGGCAGCGGAATCCGAAGCCGAACCTGCGATTCTTCATCGGGATTTTTCGGTAGCCCGGAAGATCTCTTTGGTGTCTGCCTTTTTCAACCGGCCCCATCTGTGCGCCACACCACGGGCATTTCAGTATAATGAACGGATTATTGCCTCCGCCATTATACAGTTTTTCATAGGCGTCTACTGCATCTTTCAGCCTGTTTGGTGTCGTCGAGGCCCCGACCCACAGACCGATGGTAATCCGGTTGCTGCCAAAAAGGTCCTCATGCTCCTTGCGGATCAGATCGCAGGCGCAAATCATCGCCGAAGCTCGTTCATACTGTTGCGCCGTGAGCAGCCGCAGCGTATAACGCATCAGGATGGCGGTCCCCTTGTCGTCCTTGTTCAACAGGCGCCTGATAAAGATGGTATAAGCAGACAGCCCCAGATAAGCCTCCGTTTTGCCGCCGCCGGTCGGGAACCAAATCAGGTCCACTATCTCCCGTTCATTGCAGTCACGATCATACATGGACCGTAAATTCATCAGCACAAATGCAAGCTGGAACGGATACCATTTCCCGTATCGCGTCTTGTCCCCGTACCAAGTGCTGTCGTCCTTCACATCAGGAAGCGGAACCGGATCGACCAGCTTTATATCATTTTTCCCATCATATTCCCAATACTGCGTTGGCATCCTGTAATGAAGCTGCTGCAGAAGCATCGCCAGATTCATGTACTGGAACGCAGTGCGGACAACGCTGTTCTGTTCCAGCAGATCAATCCCGCTTTCCATCCGGGAGAGACACTTCTCGCAGTTCCGGATGTGGCGGTCTGCTGTCATCGTGTATTCCGGAGCGAGCTCTGCCCTTGTTTCCCGCAGGCCATTGATCCAGTCTCTGTACTTTTCGCACATCAGGCGAAGTTCCTGAATCGTTGCGGAAAAATCCCCGTAGGGACTCATCTTGAGCATCTCCAACGTCACGCCATCAATTTTGCCTGGGACGATAGGCTTTATCTCACACCATGGAAAGATGGCAGACGCAATCCAATGGACTGTATCCGTATCTTCCCAATCTGCGGCACAGCCATGCCCTATCGCATAGTTATGGATACTCCTGTACAAAAGCTGGTTGGAGCGATAATCCTCGTCCTCGGTAATTCTGTTGCCATCAGACAGCGGCGAAAAGCCCCGCTCTGATATCAGACGGAACCTGACCTGGAAGAAGCAATCCTCATCCCTGAGCGTCTCACCCTTACGAGGCTTTATGTTTTCCAGGGTAAACGTGTAGATCGTACTGTCGCCCTGTTGAGAGCGATAGGTGATATCAAACTGGAGCCCCGTATCATCGACCGGTATCCGAACCAGCCGGTTCTGAGCTGTAGCCAGTTCAACAGGTTTACCGTCATTCTCCCACTTTACAGATCTGCGTGGATAGGTAATAACCTTTTTCTCCGTTTTGGGGTCTGTGCTGGTGATGGTATCATATCTCCCGGCAGATACCTCTACCCGGATGCGGTCGTTGCTTCTCACGCAAACCGTCAGGCTGATTGCAGACTGGAGATATGCATTGGAGCGGTTGATCAGCTCTTCCGCATTTTCCAGAAACTCTGTGATCTCACTCGAGGTTTTCTCCGAAGGCCGCTCTGTATCTTCGCCCTCCTGCTCTCCCAGTGGCTCACTCTCACCTTCGCGGGAGTCTACGTCAGTGCTGACGGTTTCCCTGGGATAGAGGATACCAGCAATATATCGGGTCCGGGGAGGGTCCGTCGTCAGGATCTCTTCTCCGTCGCGTTGCGTCATTCCCGGCCAGTCAATCGGGTCAGGCCCCATCAGTTCTTTCTCGACAAAGCCGATCAGCTGATCCCGTCTTGTGTCACTCATTGAGCAGCCTCCTTACCAAGAGAGCGTCGTACTCCTTTTTTGCATCTTCTGTCTCGAGGATATATAGCCCTGAGCAGGCCCGGCTGAGGCCAACGTACATCAACTTTTCGGAAGCAAAATCCTCAATATCCGCAAGGATGATCACCGTGTTCTCCAGCCCTTTGTATCCGTGGATAGTACAGAAAGAGATATGTGGCTTTGCCGGGATACTGAAATTGTCAATCTTAAATCCCTCCAGCATGGAAACCACGGAGTTCTCCCGCCGCCGGGGTGAGAGAATCGTTATCTCATCCGGAGCAACGTGGTTTTCCTCCAGTTGCTGAAGGAGTGCAGTTAACCGGTCCCGCTGCTCATCCATATCTGCCCAGGTATAATACTGAACCGGGGGACCCTCTACCTTCGTCCACAGGTTGCCTGTCGGCTTAAAGCCAGTAACCATCTGGATTTCCCGGCAGATGGGTTTGGTGTTTCGGCAGTTGATCGTCAGCCTGAAGCGCACGAAGGATGCATAGTCGTCCAGCTTCTCAACCAGACCAGAACCAGAAGCCTTTTCCAGGTAAATTGCCTGCCGGGTAAAATCTCCGAACATCGTCCACTTCCCACGGTCCAGGCCCTTGATGAGGCAGGCATCGAGGACATGCAGATAGCTGTCCTCTATCAAATCCTGCGCTTCGTCAACGATGATTTTATCAAATCGCCCCGACGAGTCCTTCAGGATCTGGAGCGCCGCCTCCGGAAGCCCGGAGCGATAATAATGCTGCTGTTTTCCCGGATCGCCCGGGAAGGCTGGGGTTGTTCCGGCCGCACGGGTGATCTGCGTCATAAATTTATGTAGGGTGCCCACAAACACGGGCCGCAAATCCTGTGGAAGATCAGAAAAGTAATACTCCAGCCACTCTGCCAGATTTGAATTGTAGCAGAAAAGCGCGACTCTGAGCCCCAGTGCCGCAGAGCGCTTTACCTCTTCCAGCGCCAGAAGAGTTTTTCCCGTTCCGGCCGGACCCTGAATCAGGCATCTGGGATTATCGTCCAGCTGATCCAGACACCGGTACTGCTCTTTGGTCAGCTCTACCAGCTCATCCTTTGCTGCACGGAGTTGAACGTGCATCGATACTGCCCGGTCAAAATCACTGCGCAGAATTGAAGCCAGGTACTTGACATCGCTGTAGTCCGGCAGCTTTGTGCTGCTCATCTGACCATAATGGGATTCCCACTTACCCGTAGCACCGGCGCTCAGCCTTTCAATAAACCCTTTTACATTTTCTCCGTCCCTCGCATCAAAAATCTGCCACTGTTCCTCATCAATCCCGGCTGCATCGTATTCAATATCCGGAAACATGACCCCGTATCCGTACAGCACTTTGGCGACATACCAGTGCGCATCATCCGCCTTTTCCTTGATCGCATTGGCAATGCTGAAAATCCCATCTTTTGCCTGCTCAAAGGGTCCCCGGGCCTTTGAATTCGTCTTGCCATACCGGTTTGTGAAATACCAGATCCCGTTCTCTCTTTTGACCCGGCCACCCTTCACCTCAAGCGCAAAAATGCCAAGTTGCGGGGCCAACACCAGAAAATCCGTTTCTCCGTAAATCACTTTGTTATGGGTTGCGATGCCCAGCGAATGGAGCACAATCCAGTCATCGGTTCCGGCTGCCGAACGGAACCACTCAAAGATTTTTCGCTCCGCAGCTGACTTCACCTCCGGAGAGATAACGGACGGGATCATGATAGCCATCTCATAAGCTCCTTGCTATTCTTCGATAAGGCGATTGGTGTCTGTGATATCCACTACGACAGTCGATCCAATATCGATGATTTTCAGAATCCGCACTGTCCCAATACCATCAACGGACATCTCAATTGGTTCCCAGATATTAAAGGGATCAATTTCTCCATACTCTCTCAGAGCCTCGACGACCCTGGTACGCAGCTGATTTGACAGAACTCTGCCCGCCTGAACGTGTGCCGCTTTCACTGTTTGTGCCGCATCATAAACCTGATCCAGCAACTCACGCAACACATTACTTTCGGTAGCCTCAGCAATACATTCAAGGTCCTGTTTGCTCTGAGGTGCTATCATATCGTCGTCATGAAGCCAGCTCCGGACGGCTTGAATCCCCTTTGTACAGCCAGCCTTCTGAAGATGCTCATAAATCTCCTCATCCGGATAGAAAAGGGTTTCTATTTCCAATGCTTCTTTCCACTTTCCGGCTATTTCTCTCATGCCCGTCATATTATTCTGCTTCAATATGATATCAGCTATTTCTTTTATCAGGTCCCTGTCGGCATCGCGCACAACGACAAAGTCGCCCATTTTAAGCTGTTCAGGAAGTACTGTCTCAATCCGATCCGCACCATTTAAGATAATATTTGTAGCTGAGATCACCTTATGTCCGGTCCGGTAAAATGCAAGGTAGCCCCCCACATAGTAGACCGGGATGGCCTCCGTCGTCTCCTCCGCGGATTTGTGGCCGCCGACCGATGTATACTGGCGATACCTGTTCTCACGCAGGGTGACTTCGATCTCCTCATACTCATCTTTGTCCGGCAAATCCGGCGGTACAGGTTCCGTCTCCGGCATAAACCGTTTGGTGGAGATACGAAGGTCATCAGTCATAAACGACCTGACAACAGTCTGCTGATTATAAGAACTGTCCAGAGCAGAGTGCCACTTCCTGGCATCATAGTTCTTCCACCGCTTCTCGTAATCATACAACAAAACCATATAGGTATCTGTATTGAAGCTGTAGAGGATTTTCCGCATGATAGCGCGTTTCAGCCATCCCACTACGATGGTCGCGGAAAAAGTACCGCACTGCAGGGGATAATACTCGCTTGGATACAGGACCTGGATGCTGGTGTTTACCTTATTGTCCTGGCACCAAGCAGTCCACCAAGCCTCGACGAGGGACCGGTCAGATCGTTCCGGGATCACAACACACACTCTCTCATACGCATGCTTTGAAAGCACCTCAGCCAGTGCGGCCTGTTTTGGCAAAGTATAGCGGCCTGAAAAGACTTTTTTCAGGCTGGAGATCACCTCAGCATAATCAGCATAAAGTTTGGCATCTATGTACTTTTTCTCTTCGGTGAGGCAAACACCACACTCTTCCAGGCTGGCCCTTGCCTGGGACAGCTGGCCCGCATCAAATGGCACCGTCTGCCGCAGGGCAACGAAGGCCAGGGAGAACAGCTTGTCAAACAGCTTCAGCATCCCCGCCGACAGCTCTTTGGTCTCATTTCTTCTGGAATACAGGATACGGATCGCGGTGCTGATCTCATTTCCATCAGACACGAGATACTCCACCTTGTGCCCGACACAGTTGCGGACCTTTTGGTCTGAGTTCAGCGTGTTGGCGTTAAACAGCTGTGGCGTAATGCTGGTTTCATCCCATCTCCAGAGATTGAATTCCCTGTCCAGGAAAGGCTTTAAATCAAAGGAGTTGACCGTGTCGGTGACACACACGATTGGGACATCCAACCTCATCAACTGATCCAGCGCATCCACCTGTCCGGGAAACGCTGCGATATTCGATCCATCAATTATGATGGACTGGATGGGATGTCCCTGTTCTGCCATGGCAGTTATGGCATACAGATCTGATGAGAGCACAATAGCCGGCACACCTTCCAGCTGCCCTGCATTTACGCTTCTGATATTGCCTTCATAATCCACTTGTCCAACGAATATGAGGTCACCGATACTCTTGCCACCCAGTCGGCAGCCAGACAGCATTTCCTTGGCATTGATGATGGACGTCATATTGGCAATCGAGCTATCCATGTGCGTCCTGTAGTCCGCCAGGGTCTTCAAATACTGCGCGTCCGGAGCCAAATCCAGGAGCTTTTCCTTTGCCTTTTTCCACTCCGCCACATATTGCTTATACGGACTCAGGCGTCTCTGGGTGTTCGTCCGTTGAAACAGGGGGAAGAACTCAACAGGGGCACTCTCGGTAAGATCAGCGACCCGGATCTTCATCCTCTTTTTGCCCCCGCGCTCCTCCACTCCCGCAAACTCAACCACTGCGTTTCCGAACTTGAGCTTCTCCCCGACAGTGAATGCCTCGGGATCATAGGTGCGGGCGATTTTACCCACAGCAATGTTGTGGAGTAGTTTTACCAGCGTAAAGAGGAAGATGGATTGAAGCCGCTCAGGGAAAACCAGAATGTTGTACTTCCCTTGATGCTCAATCATTTTATCGAGCATCAGCACGCTGGCTTTTATGATCGGAGGAACACCAACCGGATCAGTGTCCTCTCCAATGGACAGGCTAATCCCGTCAAAGCTGCTCTCATGGGACAGCAGTTTCTCAACATACTCGCTCCATTCAAGCATTGGTGTTCCTCCTCTCATTCTCAGGTGCTAAATCCCTTTTCTATGGCTGCGTTGTACGCATTCATCGCCTGAGTCGCTTGCTTTATGCTGGGCTTTTGCCCCCGCCCTATCAAGGCTCCGACGGAGAAGATCAGGCTCCGTTGCCAAGGCTGGAAATTCTTTGTCTCCTTGGACCATCGCGCAAGAGCAAACCACGTCTCAGCCGGAATAGCAGCCGCCTGGTCAATCAAAGCCTGCTCATTTTCAGTCAGGGCATTGATGCTGTTAACCACCGGCTGAACCATATCTGTTGGCCGGGCAACGGATAGCAACTCGCTCTGCAGTTCGTCACTGATGGAGTACTCCATTTCACGAATCGTCTGCCAGCACTTCTCTTTTTTACACCACTCGCTGATATTGGCCCCGCCGGGAGGATTAACGATCTGCTGCTGCACCAGTCTGGATATCGAAACGATCTCGGCCTCGAGCGCGGGCGTCAGCTCCTGTTCCTTCCAGATCCGCTCCAGGTCAATCCGCTGCGCGGTCTTATGCGACAGAAAAGCAAGCGTATAAGTAACTATATTGGCACGGTAGCCACCGTATTGCTGCCGCTGGACCAGCTTCTCCGTCTGTCTGAACAGGATCGCTTTGGCAATCAGATTCTGATAATAAACCTCATCCGGAGTAAAGCCTTTTCTGTCCTTCAGCCGGAGCATGAATTTGTGGAAGTTCTTCTGGGCACCTTCACTCACCTGATACGGCAGCTGGTCCCAAGTGTTCTCATATTTGGCAAGATCGGTCTTGGTGAAAAGTGGATGCGTCTCTTTATACTCTCGTTTGCGCTTTGGGGTAGTTTCCCGCGTGAGCATATCGGCATATTGCCCTCTGGCCCTCTCATAAAACCAGTTCCTGGGGCGCATCCCACCTCTGGCCGGTGTCCAGATGGTTCTGGAGAGGTCCTCAATCCGCCGGTGGAAGGGATCATTCGCCGAAAAGTCAGCAATCTGGATTTTGTTCTGGGTGTTGGCAAACGTGGAGATTCTTGGGACGATCTCATTCATGGCTTCCATTGAGTTAATTACGGAGAGCTTCATTTGCACGAACACCTTGGAGAGGTCAGTGTCCAGCTTTTTATCGTTTCCGGCATTGAAAATGGACGCTGTGGTTTGTCCGCCATTCACTATCTGCATGTCCCGGATTTTCTTGATGGACGGCTTTCCGTTCTCATCCCTGACAATGTCCACACTCTCTGCCGTGACGGAAATGCCGTTGTTATAGGCAAGGAACATCTCCGGCTCATCGCGCAACGTGTCCCTGATGCCCTTGTTCACATTCCCCTTTATCTGCAGAAATGACCGCACATTTTTCTCCAGCAGTCGGTCCCGGAATTCTCCATACAGGGCAGCCAGAATCTCCCCGTTGATAATCGCCAGATACACGCTGTACACATCGCTGCTGGAGTTTTCAATGCAGGGAATAGTAATGCCGAACTTTTCCTCAAAGTCTATCTCTATCGTTTCGCGCATCTTGCCGGAAGTAACGCAACGAAACAGCCTGTCAATATCCCAGAGAGAGAACGAAATGGTGGCGCTGCCCAGAGTGATGTCTTTCAGCGCAATCGGCTTTACCACGCCATTTGTAAGGGCGCAGATATTAACCTTTTTAATCTTGTCTCTGTTCTTGTGAATGGAAATCGCAAATTCGTAGGTGTCGTTATCCTTTTCAAAGGACGTATACAGGTCATTGACCGCTTTATGATACAGTTGGATTGCCCTTTTAATCGCGGCATCCACATCATTCTGCGAGACAGATCTGGGGACCTCCGAATCCGAGAAGATCGTTACAAACTGGTCTATTGTTTCAAAATCCTCTGAAACAGCGTAGGCATTCAGCTGCAGGCCATACCCACGAAAAGGACAGATTATGGGGTCTTCAACTTCCCCCGCCTCTTCCAGATACTCCAGCATAACGGTCGTCAGAAAGTCCTCTGTTGTCCAACCGCTTGTATCTGCATCGCCAGCACACAGGACCTCTTCCATGAAGCGCTGATAGAACTCATTCAGTGTCTGATTATCAGCCATCGCAATTACCATCCTCCGTTTCGAACTTTGGCAACAATGCCTTGGCTACACAGTAAGCCAACTGTACCGGCACGGCATTTCCAATCTGTCTGTAGGCAACCGTGCGGGACGGAACTCCCTTTTGGGACTCAAAATAGTAGTTATCGGGAAACGTCTGAATCCTGGCAGCCTCTCTCGGCGTCAGGGATCGGTTCTGTTTAATATCGGGATGAATGTAGTAATGTCCATCGCGGGCGATATGTGCAACAACCGTTTGTGTGCTTGGGAGGTTGCCTGCAACCACTTTGAACCTGTCCAGGAAGGAATCCACATTTTTGTGGGTTCGGAGCCGCTCCGGCAAATCTTTATAGGAAACTCTTCGCTGCTCTTTATTCCACGCATCCACAACTATACGGTATATTTCCAGATCCTGTTCTGTGTTAGGGCGTGCCTGATGGAATGTCACAGACTCCTCATCCGACTGCTTTATGCCGACATCGTAAAGGTATTTCCCCCCATAGTGCAGCGTTTTCACAGGCTCCATGCTTCCTTCCCCGGCTTGGAGCGGCGGGAGATCGTTCAGCAGCTCGGAAACAGTATAATTTCCTGTGACTTTCTGTATTTCTGGGTAAAAATTCTCTGTATCCCCTCGAATACCAATCAGAATAATCCTGTTCCTTTTTTGCAGAACACTATAATCGGACGCGGTCAAAATCTGAAACTCAGTGGAATAACCATAGCAGCTGAATAACGCCCTCATATTCTCCAGGTGGCGAGAGCCATCCTTATCCTTGGCCGACAACAGGCCTACAACATTTTCAAACACAAAATACTTGGGCTGGTATCTTTCCAGGAATGCTGCGTACTGCCTGTATAAGAAATTTCTTTTATCGCCTACCATATTTGTGCTGGAACGTGCTCTGCCGACAATAGAATATGCCTGGCACGGCGGCCCACCAATAATGAGGTCCAGCTTGTTGTTCCCCAACAATGCGTCAACATCTTTGAAAATGTCCGGCAATGAAAGAAATGAAATCTCATAATTCAGCACTGTGTTCAGCACATTTTGAGGGATGTATCCATAGAACTCTGCTCTCGTGAGTTCGCCCCGTAAGTAACGCTCGTAAACTTCCAGCCTGTTATTTTTTTCGAGCCAGCGGAAAGCGGCCCGCGTCTTCAAGGTATAGCAGGCTGCTTTGTCCATTTCAACATGTGCTACCGGCTCATAGCCAGCCTTATAAAAGCCTTCAGACAGTCCGCCCGCTCCGGCAAACAGATCCAGGTACTTTGGCATAATACTACCTCTTCTGAAACCAAGGGCGATTATAGCAACTCCCCCGGTGTTTATCTGTCTTTTCCAGTGACTATGCGTCCTGGTCACGAAGTGATTTACGCTTGTATCCTATCCACTTTCCGTCAGTCACCCGTTCATCCTGCGGCTTATTTGCATCCGCAGGCATAACCCAGGACGCGCCGATCTTATAGGCGCCCGCCACTCTGCCAGACCTGCACAGCTCAGAAACGCGCCGTGCAGTTACACCCCAAAGTTTTCCTGCCTGTTCAGTTGTCATTATATCCATTACCACCGCTCCCAGCGATTTAAAGTAGCTAACTGAATCATAGCATATCTGCGGAAGCATATCAACAATCGATTCGCCTTTATTCGCCAAAGACACTAAAATCTCCCAGCATAGATATGCTGGGAGACCTTTTATTTGTTTTTCTTGTTCTCTTCTTCCTGAACAGGGTCCGTCTCCTTCAAGTAGTCTTCCTCACACTCGCGCTGGGCCTCGATCATAATTTTCATGGCCTTCTCCATGGCCCGGTTCATCTTGTAGTACATCTCCTGGTAGTCAACCATGGCATTACCTCCTGAAAAGATAGGATTATACCGTCAATTATAACGGTAATAATATTACAAGTCAACTGTAACATACCATTCAACCAGACGGTACAATACTGGTAAGGAAGGGCGGTGCTGCAGATGGACATACTGAAAAAGCTCAATCAGCTCATGGAAGACCGCGGATGGACGGCATACCGTCTGGCAAAGAACAGCGGTCTTTCTGAATCGACGATTGCCAATATCGTCCGGCGCAACACCGTGCCGTCATTCCCAACGCTGGAGGCCATCTGCAACGGCCTGGGTATA
>CANPZE010000073.1 GCA_947589315.1 uncultured Lachnospiraceae bacterium
ACGAACAGCTAAAGGAAAAACTGCCTGATTATATGGTTCCAGGAAAAAGAATTCATCTTGATTCCATGCCTCATAACCTGAACGGTAAAGTCGACCGGCAGGCATTGAAAGCTATGTTTGATACTGATAAGTAAAAAGTTAATACCTTGTGAGTATAGAGAGAAGACGAGAAATCACATGGATGGAATTAATGGTGAAAATGGATCACTTTAGGCGGATGGCTGGCATAAAAGATTTTTAACTTTGAACTAATAAAAGGGAGTCGAAAAATGGGAGAGTTTTTAATTGCACTTTTTATTGGCGTATGGCTTTGCCTTGCGGCGTATATGGCGTATAGACAAATAAAGGCGGATTTTAGCAAAGTAAAGGCGGAGAAGAAAAAATGAATGTTTACTTTGGCGGAATGTGCATCTCGATGGCAGTGTATGTGGTTATCGGCATGATGGTCAGCAGGAAAGTAAGGGACGCAAACGATTACTATGTGGCAGGAAGAAGGGCGCCAGTCGTACTCATAGCTGGTTCTCTGATTGCGTCGTACACCAGTTCGGGGATGTTTATGGGCGATGCGGCCCAGTGCTATGACGGCGCGTTTTCTTCCATCATCATGTTTTCCGGCATGCAGTCCGCAGGGTATATTATTGGGGCTGTGTTTTTCGGACGGTATCTAAGAAGAAGCGGCGTTCTGACGATCCCAGAGTTTTTTGGAAAACGTTTCGATTCACGCGCGGTGCGGAATTTGGCTGCGTTCACAGCGATTGTGATGATGAGTGTGTATCTGCTGTCTGTGGTGCAGGGGATAGGCACGCTGATGACTACCGTAACGGGGGTCAACTATAATGCCTGTATTGTGATTGCGATGGTCGTGTTTACGGTGATCACTGTTATGTCCGGGTCACGGGGCGTCTTGATAACAGATACTTTGATGGCAAGCGTATTTACTGCGGCGTTGCTGGTGTCTGCCGGTGTCTTGTTTTCAAAGGCGGGTGGTATAAGTCAGGGGATTTCGAACCTTGTAGCTGACTCGAATACTGCACAGATGCTGTCATGGGGTGGAAAGCCCGGGGCGTTGTATGACAAAGGCTGGGAAAATGTCTTTTGGGGGCTGAACTACGGTATCGTTTGGATGAGCGTGTGTGCGGTTGGTCCTTGGCAGTCCAGCCGGTATCTTATGGCGAAGGACGAGCATACTGTGATCAAGTCTGCGTCGATTTCAGCCATAGGTGTATTTATTCTAGAATTCGTAGTGGGTCTTATGGCTGTCTTTGTAAATCTTTTCAACTATGATATGCCGGATTCGTCCCATGTGATGATCTGGATGGCAATGAATATGCTGCCCAAGGTGCTCGGAGTGGTTCTTCTGACAGGTATATTGGCGGCAGGTATTTCCTCCGCAACGACGTTCCTGTCTCTGATCGGTTCCTCTTTTGCCAACGATGTCATCAGAAAAGGTGACGCTGCCGATGACAGGCTGACAATCCGGCGCGGGCAGTTCGCGATGATCATTGTAAGCATTGTGGTTGGGATCCTGGCCGTGATGAATCCACCGTCGATCTTTTGGATTATGTTTTTGGGCGGTGCAGTCGCCGCCTGCGCGTGGATGCCGGTCGCTTTTGCCAGTATCCTCAGCAAACGAGTGACGAAGACAGGAGCTTTTTGCGGCATGCTGTTTGGATTTCTAGGATGTTTCTCATTAAAGCTATATGCCAGCCAAGGGGGGGTAACCTTACCAGTATGGCTTGACCCCAGCGTAGTCGGGATTATGCTCAATATTATCGCAATGGTAATCGGAACAGTATTGACAAAAGTTACACCCGCAGAGACAGCGGCAAGGGAATCGCTGTTCATCATGCCGGAAGGCGAGAAAAATCCGTTAGAGATCGAAAAAACAATAAAGTGGTCGAAGGCATCCCTTGGTGTGGGCATTGTGATCTTTGTAATCATGATGGCAATGTGGGTAGTTCCATATTTACGGGCAGTTTAACATAATGGGAATGGGAAAAATGAAATCCATACTTAATGTGAATCTTCAAAAAATAGGAGATATAACGATGGAAGATAAGATTCTTGCAATTTTAGGAAATGTAAAGGATGAACTGTTGACCTATACAGGGCTAAACATGGTTGACGACGGAATTGTGAATTCCTTAGACCTGATTATGATTATCAGCGAATTGGAAGAAGCGTTTGATATTGAGATTGATGCGGAGGAGGTAACGGAAGAGAATTTCGGAAATAAGGACTGTGTCGTAGCATTGATTAAAAAATTGGCTGAGAAGAATCTATTTTGATTGTAGATTTAGAGAATGCACAGTGACATTACATGATATAACAGAGTATTTAGATAAATAAGATAAGGATCTAACGGTGAAGATGAACCCGTACATCGTGGAAGGAGGGAGCCGAACTTCCGGTTGAACTGTCTGGTGATTGAATGGTAAGCCATGGGCTAATAGGCGCAGGGCGAGGAGGGCTCACTATACGTATCAAAAAAGGGAAAGAGTTGTCCGACACAGATCCTAGAGAAGCCTAACGCGGAAGGTAACCGCTCTGGAAGCGGAGGAATCTGTCGTTGGTATATCGGATGAACCCGTTTATCACAAAGGACGGAAATGGAAAGACTGGGTCGACTGCTTATATAGAAAAAAGCAATTGCAGATGTTATGGAAAATCAGTAGGACAGAATTATTGGATTAATTAGGGATTCTTTTGACTGAAAAACGGAGGATTAGTTATTTGAAAAAGGTATATATCCTTGGGGCATGCAGGACAGCAATCGGAAAGATGGGCGGGGCCTTAAGTGAGATCCCGGCGGCACAGTTGGGGACGATTGTTATTAAGGAAGCAATCCGCCGCGCCGGTATCATGCCGGAAATCGTGGATCATGTCTATATGGGATGTGTTCTCCAGGCAGGGCAAGGGCAGAACATAGCTAGGCAGGCTGCACTGACTGCAGGAATTCCGTATACCGCTACCGCGGAAACCATCAATGCTGTATGCGGATCCGGACTTGATGCCGTGAATTCGGCTGCGAGGCTTATCCGGACAGGAGAGGCGGATGTGGTTGTGGCAGGGGGAACGGAGAACATGTCAATGGCTCCCTTTGCGCTGATGAAGGGGCGGTTCGGTTACCGGATGGGAAGTCCTATGATCCAGAGTGATATCATTGACACAATGGTAAAGGACGGACTCTGGGATGCGGTGAATGATTACCATATGGGAATGACTGCTGAAAATGTGGCGGACCAGTGGGGACTGAGCCGGGAAGAACTTGACCAGTTTGCAGCCAGGTCACAGTCCAAGGCATGCGCGGCTATGGAAAAGGGGCTGTTTCAGGAGGAGATCGTACCTGTCAGAACTAGGGTGAAAAAGAATGAAGTGGTAATAGATCGAGATGAGGCACCACGGACAGGAACAACCGTGGAATCCCTGGGGCGGCTAAAACCAGCCTTTAAAACTGACGGAAAGATAACAGCCGGAAATTCTTCCGGCATCAATGATGGTGCAGCAGCCGTGGTGATGGTCAGTGAGGACGTAGCGGCAAGGGGGTCTGTGAGACCCATGGCGGAATGGCTCGGCGGAGCGCTCGGGGGAGTGAATCCCGCCATCATGGGGATCGGACCCGTGGAATCTACGGGCAAACTCCTAAAAAGACTGAATATGACTATGGATGATATTGATCTTGTAGAGGGGAATGAAGCATTTGCAGCCCAGTCGATCGTAGTGGCCAGAGAACTGGGGATACCGGATGAAAAGCTGAATGTCAATGGGGGAGCGATCGCCTTGGGACATCCGGTAGGGGCTTCCGGCTGCAGGATTCTGGTGACGCTTCTGTATGCCATGAAGCAGAGAAAAGCGCATACTGGCCTGGCTACGTTGTGTATCGGCGGAGGAATGGGATGCTCCACTATCGTAAGATGTGATGGCCTATAAGAAGCTGCGGAAATGAGGTAAACAAGATGACAATACACGAGATACTCGGATATCTGGACTGCCTGGGCGAAACATATGAAGCGGTCTGTCCGGATAACAGGGAGATAGAGGGCTTTTGTCCACTCAATAGCCTGAAAAAGAACAGTATTACCTGGGTGCGTAATTCGGCGGATACACCAGTAGCTGCACTTAATCGGACTGAGGGCATGCTGCTGATCGCGGAGCTCGGAAATGCGATAGAAGGTCTTGAAGTTCCCGTTATCTATATATCTAATGCCCACAGGGCATTTTTTCGTATTGTGGGACATTTCTTTGCCTTCCGGGATCCTGAGAACAGGAAGCCTTATATTGCGCCCACAGCGGTTGTCGAGACCACGATGGTTGGAGAAGGGTTATACGTTGGTCACCATACCTATATCGGGGATCAGGTGAGGATTGGCAGAAATGTCACTGTCCTCAACAATGTGACAATCCAGGGGAAGGTAACGATAGGGGACTGCACTGTGATCGAATCGGGTACGACAATAGGGGCCTGCGGGTTCGGACATTATGACGATGAGGAGGGGAACCCGGTATGCGTTCCCCATTTCGGCGGTGTGGTGATCGGAAACCATGTAAAAATAGGGGCTAACAATGCCATTGCAAGGGGATGCCTCGCGGATACCGTCATAGAAGATTATGTGAAGACGGACAACCTGTGCCATATTGCCCATAATGACCATATCAGGAAAGGGGCGATGCTTACAGCAGGTACCGTGATATCCGGGAGTGTGACAGTGGGAGAGCATGCGTGGCTTGCACCGGGGACCCTGCTGAATAATGGGATACAGGTCGGGGACAGGGCATTTACCGGAATCGGGTGTGTTGCAACGAAAGATGTTCCGGACGGGAAGGTGGTCGTGGGAATTCCGGCCCGGGTTCTGCGTGACAGATAAGCGGAAGGAGACAGAAGGATGTTATTGAAGGAAAAGACAGCGGTTGTAACAGGAAGTGAGAACGGAATCGGAAAGGCCATAGTCAGTTCATTTCTGGAGAATGGAGCTGAAGTCATCGGTCTGGATCTGCAGGCGGAGGACGGCAGGGTATTGGGGTACGAATACCGCAGGGCAGACGTATCGGACATGGGAGCCTGCGAAGATGTGATCAGCAGGATATATGCAGAGCATGAAAAGATAGATATTCTGGTCAACTGCGCCGGGATAACCAGGGACGCTATGACAAGAAAGATGACGGAAGAACAGTTTGATGAAGTGGTAGCGGTAAACCTGAAAGGCGTCTGGAATGTGACGCGGCTGGTCGGGCCAAAGATGCAGGCAGAACATGGCGGATCCATTATCAACATATCCTCCGTGGTGGGAATCTATGGCAATATCGGCCAGGTGAATTATGCAGCAACAAAAGCCGGGGTGATCGGGATGACGAAGACCTGGGCAAAAGAGTTTGCCCTGAAGGATGGCAATGTCAGGGTGAACGCGGTAGCCCCCGGCTATACCCTGACGGACATGCTGAAAACCGTGCCCCAGGAACTGCTGGACAGATTCGCGGGACAGACAATGCTGGGAAGGCTGGCAAAGCCGGAAGAGATAGCGGCTGCGGTCCTGTTCCTGGCATCCGATATGAGCAGTTATATCACAGGTGAGGTGCTGAATGTGAACGGAGGAATGAGGCTGTAAATGGCAGTTCAGGGTGATGCGCCAAAAGTCAGGAAAACAATCTACTCCCTGTTCATTAAGCGGGTGCTTGATATCGTTTTAAGCGGGGCAGCGATCATCATTTTAAGTCCGCTTCTTATAGTGATTGCGATACTGGAGCTGGTCTTCCATGGCAGGCCTATCCTGTATGCACAGGAGCGGCCCGGGCTTAATGGAAGGATCTTCCATATTTATAAGTTCCGGTCCATGACAGACGAGAAAGATAAAAATGGCGTTCTTTTGCCCGGAAACCAGAGGATCACCAGGTTCGGCAGGCTCCTCAGGCGGCTTTCTCTGGATGAGCTTCCGGAACTTTTCTGTATCCTGACAGGGAAGATGTCCATTATCGGACCGAGACCGCTTCTTCCTGAATACATGCAGTATTATACAAACCGGCACAGGATGAGACACAGTGTCCGTCCGGGGCTGGCTTGTTTTCCCCTGAAGCCCATGAAGTCCTGGACCTGGAATGACCAGTTTGAGAACGACATCTGGTACATAGAGCATGTCAGCTTCATTGTGGATGTAAAGATGGTACTTGTTACCATAAGAGAAGCCTTAAGGGGAAGTGAATACCGGGTGGATGATAAACGGGATGAACTGAAGCCTGGATACTGGAAGGAGAAAAAGGATGAAAGTACTGGTGGTAGCGCCCCACCCGGATGACGAAATATTGGGGATGGGGGGGTTGACAGCAAGATATGCGGATGAGGGAAACGAAGTATATGTCTGCGTCGTCACGAAAGGAGGCCTTCCGCTGTTTTCAGAGGAATCTGTGGAGAAGGTCCGGAAGGAATGCCGCGAGGCGGACAACTTCCTGGGAATAAAAGAAACCGTATTCCTGGATTACCCCGCAGCGATGCTGGAGGATGTACCGCGGCATGAACTGAATGATGCATTGGTCCGTACCATCCAGAGGATCCGGCCGGATGAAGTCTATATTCCGCACCGTGGTGATATGCAGCTGGATCACAAGATGGTGGTGGATGCTGTGATGGTGGCGTTAAGGCCAAAGTATGAGCATGTCGTCAGGCGGGTCTATGCTTATGAAACGTTGTCGGAAACAGGCTGGGATGTGCCGAATGTGGTGAACGAGTTTATCCCTACGGTCTACTGCGACATTTCGGAATATATTGAGAAGAAACTGGAGGCCCTTAAGATATATCAGTCCCAGCTGGCGGAATATCCGAATCCGCGCTCCCTCCAGGCGGTTCGTGCGCTGGCCATGTACCGCGGAGCCACGATAAATGTCAGGGCGGCGGAAGCGTTCTCGCTGGTGAGGGAGATACGGTGATAACTATAAAACGGAAAGGAATAATTGTCAGCAGGTAAAGATGATGAGAGAGATCCATGTTCTGTTTACTGGGATAGGACGCAGGGTAGAACTGGTCCAGGCTTTTAGGCAGGCGGCCCAGACAGCAGGTACAGGCTTGAGGATATACGGAGCAGACATGTCGGGGACGGCCCCAGCATTGACTTTTTGCGATGACATGAGACAGGTATGTGCCATAGGTGAAGCAGACTATATTCCGCAGCTGCTCGGGATATGTGAGAGGGACAGGATTGACCTGCTGGTACCGACCATTGATACGGATCTGATGGTCCTGTCACAGAATGCGGAGCATTTCCGGGCTGTCGGAACCAGGGTACTGGTCAGTCAGCCGGATAAGATCGGGATATGCCGCGACAAGAACCTGACAGCTTCATTCTTTGAAGAGTGCGGATTGTATACGCCAGGGACAGTAAATGATTGCCGGAAGTATGAAGGGAAATATCCGTGTTTTATCAAGCCGAAGGATGGAAGCAGCAGCATTAATGCCTTCCAGGTGAACAGAGAAGCAGAGCTGTTGGTCTATGCGGGCCTGATAGGGGATTACATTATACAGGATCTTATCGAGGGGGAAGAATATACCGTCGATATCTTCTGTGATTTTGACGGGAATCCAGTCTATATCACACCCAGGAAGCGTCTCGCGGTGCGGAGCGGTGAAGTTTTAAAAACTCAAATAAGCCAGGATGCAGTAATCATAGATGAATGCCGAAAGCTTATCGGGAGATTAAAGCCATGCGGTCCGGCTACGGTTCAGCTGATCCGGGAGAAGAAGAGCGGGAGGGATTATTACATAGAGATCAACCCAAGATATGGGGGCGGAGCGCCGCTGTCCATAAAAGCCGGAGCAGACAGTCCACGGATGCTTTTGAGATTACTGGCGGGAGAGCAGGTTGGATATCAGGAAGGTGCGGCAAGAGACGGGGAGATATACAGCAGGTTCGACCAGAGTGTCCGGGTAAGCGCATAATGGAAAGGATCATTGAAATCCAGGATATCCTGGAGGCAGAGAAATACCTGGCTGGCATAAGGGCTGTGATATTTGATCTGGATGATACACTGTACCCGGAGAAAGAATATGTGAGAAGCGGCTTTCATGCTGTGGCGGAATGTTTTCCGGGGATAAAGGATATGGCAGATAAACTCTGGCTTGCATTTGAAACAGGGGAAAGGCCGATCGATGCAGTATTGAAGAAGGAAGACCGTTATTCCCGGGAGAATCTTGAAAAAGCACTGCATACTTACCGGTTTCATAAACCGGATATCAGCCTTTATCCAGGTGTGAAGGATCTGTTGGAACGAATCAGGTCGGACCGGAAGATCGGTATTATTACAGACGGCCGTCCGGAGGGGCAGAAGGCGAAACTCGAAGCTCTGGGACTGAATCAGATGGTTGATGAGGTGATCATCACAGATGAGCTTGGCGGAGCCGAATTCAGAAAACCATGTGATGTGGCGTTTAGGATTATGCGGGAACGGATGGATATGCCATTCTGTCAGATGATGTATGTTGGGGACAATTTGAAGAAGGATTTTGCAGCACCGCAGAAGTTGGGAATGCGGGCTGTTTTTTTCTGCAATTCTCAGGGACTATACTCCGGAGGGGAAGAAACGCATGGGTGAACTGAATGCGGTACAGAGGACGCAGTTAAATATCCTGATTGAGTTGGACAGGGTGTGCCGGGAACATGGATTGAAATACTTTCTGGCATTTGGAAGCTGCCTGGGGGCCTTGCGTCATAAGGGTTTTATTCCATGGGATGATGATATAGATGTCCTTATGCCTTTTGCTGATGTAAAAAGGTTGTTTGAATATAGGAATGAATTTGGAGACAGATATTTTCTTCAGGGCCGTATGACGGATCCGGAATGCTGTTCTATCGCTGTCAGGTTAAGGGACAGCAATACTACATGCATAGAAGAAGATGAGCAGGACCTGAAAATCAATCACGGGATCTACATAGATATCTATCCCTATTATGATGCACCGGCTACCAGGTTGGGATTATTGCTGAATATATTAAGATCCCATATTTATAAGATACTGGTGTCAGGCAGGCCGCCGAGAAACCATGGCAAGGCATTGGCTTATGTTGCAAAAGCAATACTGGTTCTGGTTCCAAAAGGGAAAAGGGAAAGAACCATTAATAAACTGGAGAGTAAAATTCAGAATGTAAGGGATGGAAAATATATTCTGGATTATTTTGGACAGGATATCTCATTATTTCATGCAATTATCTATCCCAAGGAATGGTTTTCGGAAGCCCGTGAAGCAGAATTTGAAGGCCACAAGTTCCTCATACCGATAGAGGCAGAAAAATATATGGAAAAAAGATATGGGAATTATATGAAGATGCCTCCTGAAAGTGAAAGAAAGCATCACCATTCATATGTGAAGATCGATCCATATAAAAGCTACATGGAATATGAAGGAGACCGGTGATGAATATTGCTTTAGTTATTGCGGGCGGTTCCGGTAACCGTATGCACCAGGACATCCCGAAGCAGTTCTTAACGGTTAATGAGCGGCCGGTGATAGTCTATACCCTCGAGGCATTTCAGAGGCATCCCGAAATCGATGCCATTGCTGTCGTCTGCATTGAAGGATGGGAGCAGGTGCTGTGGGCGTACGCGAAGCAGTTCAATATTAATAAACTGAAGTATGTTATCCAGGGCGGCAAGAATGGCCAGGACTCGATTCGTAACGGCGTGTATGAATTGGAAAAACATTTTGCCGCTGATGATCTTGTCCTGATCCATGACGCTATCCGTCCCATGGTTTCTGCAGAGATCATTTCTGACAATATCCGGGTGGCGAGAGAATATGGGAATGCAATCACGGTTATCCCCTGCGCAGAAGCAATGATGCAGACAGAAGACGGGATAGTATCGGTTGGCAGTTATCCAAGGAATCGGCTCAAGAGGACCCAGACCCCACAGGCATTTCGGATCGGGGATATCTGTGACCTGCATAGGCGGGCACTTGAAAAAGGCATTACAAACTCGGTAGCATCCTGCACTCTTATGATCGAGATGGGGGAGCAGGTTTATTTTTCGGCAGGCTCTGAGAAAAACATCAAGCTAACCACGGTAGAGGATATCGATATCTTCAAAGCGTTATTGGCGGCTCGGCGGTCAGACTGGCTGAAGGAGTAATTTTAATGATTTATGATAGTCCGTTATGGTTCAGTGATATAGATGTGGTATCAGAAGATA
>CANPZE010000074.1 GCA_947589315.1 uncultured Lachnospiraceae bacterium
GCGGACTGTGAATTCAACACAATCCTATATTGTGTTGAACTCAGGCACAAAGGCCCGGCAGGCACCGTATTTAGTGCCGGCCGAATCTACACAAAACCGGGACGGGAGATCGCGAGCCTGAGGTTGCATTTCCCGGAAGGGGTTATATCGACGGCAGGAATGTCATGCAGTCTGGCGCGCTCGGCGGCAGAGGGGCGAAGCATATGCTCGCTTACGGATCCGCGGGGCAGGCCGGAGTGGCGGAGCCATGCACATTTCCGGGCTTCTCAGTGAAGGCCGGGATGGCGAAGCCGTACTTTGCTGTAAACAATGCAGACCCTGCGGCTTACCGCCCTTGCCGGATCCGACCCGGGAGAATGGAGGAAACCCTGTGAACTGGTATGTACTTCAGACGATGACCGGCGAGGAGGAAAAGCTGGTGACGATGGTTCGAAGGATGCTTCCCGCTGCGGTGTACGGAGACTGCTTCGTATTGTACTATGAACAGCTCTGGAGGCGGCATGAAGGGGCCTTCGTCCATGTGGCGAGAGCATTTCCGGGCTATGTCTTTATCACGGCGGAGAAGCCGGACGAACTCTTTCTGGAGCTTAAGCGGGTGCCGGCCATGTCGAAGATGATGGCTGGGGACAACCTGTATTTTCTTGCGGTAGAGCCGGAGGAAGCGGCGTTCCTTGGCCGGATCATGAATGAAAAGCATGTGATCGGGCTGTCCTACCTGGCGACCGACGGCCACGGTCATGTCCGCCAGACGGCGGGACCGCTGAAAACATGCCTGCAGCAGGTCGTACGATATAACTACCGGAAGCGCAGCACCGTCATCCGGCTGAGTCTGGCCGGGTGCGAGAAGCAGATCCCTCTGGGGATCATTCTGCCGGAGGATATCCGCCGGCAGCTGCGGTACGGCAAGGTCGAGGCGCCGATCGCGATGCCGGAGAGATACCAGTTCCAGACAGGCGTATATGAGATGCCATCGGGCGGCAGTCAGAGCGGAACGGACAAGCGCCGGCCCCAAACAGGCATCCAGGAAGCGCCTGCAGAGAGGAACGCGGAGTTCCAGCCCGGCGATATCGTGACGGTGATCAACGGCGATCTGGCCGGTATGACCGGAACGGTCAGTAAGATGAAGAAACATACGGTGAAGTTGAGTATCCATTTCCTGGGCCAGCAGTTGGATATCGAGGTAGGGACCGGGGAAGTGCAGAAGCTGTAAGGGCGAAAGTAGAAAGTCGGCGGGAAGGCGCGGGGGAGCGAGTGTGCGTCCGGCCGGACAGATCCGCAGAGAGGAGGAACCGGTATGCTCTGGTACATGTTAAGAACCTGGATGGGGCGGGAAGAAGAGCTGATCCGCGAGATCCGCCGGACTGTACCGCCGGGGATGTACCATGAATGCTTCCTTATCCGCGTGGAGCGGATCTGGCGGAAACAGCAGCATAACGTTCTTCATACTGAATTGCTGTTTCCCGGATGCGTATTAATCACCTGCCGGCAGACGGAACCGCTGTTCCGAAGGTTGGAGATGGTTCCGGCCATGTCGCGCATGTCCGCTTTGGGAGGAATGAATCTGCTGCCGTTAATGAAAGCAGACGCGGAATTCCTGGAGCAGATCTCCGGGGAGGATCATATGGTACGGCTTTCCCGCGTCAAGAAGGAAGTTGATGGGACGGTGACGAGGGTCAGCGGACCGTTGGAAGCCTTTGACGGGAATGTGGAGAGGTATCAGTTCAAGAAGCGGTACGCGATCGCACGGCATAGGTTCCTGGGAGAAGAGACGAGCTTCAGTCTGGGGATCCTGTTGGAGGAAGATATTGAGAACAGGTTGCTCTATGAAGGGCTTGGAGCGAGTGCGGAAGAGCCGATGAAGGCGATTGGGTAGATAAGGTCAGAAAATCATTGACAGTTCTTCAGGATTTCTTCAGATAATAAATTTTACAGGAGAAAAAGCGCTTTGACAGACATAAAACATGATCTGGGACTAAGGGCCATGAAGGTGCTGAATGTAGCACTTATCACGGCCTCTTTTGCTGTATGCTGGTATTTATATTATGCACCCAGGACATATTCTCCGTTCTTTAACAGAGGAAACTGGGCTATGATTGCGTTATTCGCGCTGATATACATAACATACTGTAAAGTCTATGACGCCCTGATTATCTCGATCAACCAGGCGTCAGAGGTGATTTATAGCCAGGCTTTAGCGGCCGGGATTTCGGATGTCATCCTGTACGTGGTCATCTTTCTTCTGACGAAGCATATTCCACATCCGGCGCCGCTTTTTCTGACATTTCTCTTCCAGATTATCCTAGCAGGGATATGGACTGGAATAGCGAGAGCCTGGTATTTTGCGGTGTTCCCGCCGAAAAGGACTGCTGTGATCTATGACAAGAGACCGGGACTGGAAACATTAGTTAGTGAATATGGTCTCTCGAAAAAGTTTGACATCCAGGTGACGGCGAGCGTGGAGGAATATCTGAAAAACCCTGCTGTGCTGGATGGAGCAAAGGTAGTATTCCTGAGCGGAATCCACAGCCATGAACGGAATATTATCCTAAAGCGGTGTATTCGGGATGGTATCGAGATCTATGTGATCCCGCGAATCGGCGATACGATCATGAGCGGGGCGAAGCAGATGCATATGCTGCATCTTCCGATCCTGAATGTGGAATGGCAGAACCCACCAGCGGAATATCTGATCGTGAAGAGGATACTGGATATCGTATTCACAGGAATCGCGTTGGTAATTGCATCTCCGTTCATGATTATTACGGCCATTGCCATCAAGATGACCGACGGCGGGCCTGTGTTCTATAGGCAGAAGCGGCTTACAAAGAACGGACAGGAGTTTTATGTAATGAAGTTTCGCTCTATGAGAGTGGATGCGGAGAAGGACGGAATTGCCCGGTTGTCTGCCGGGAATAACGACGATCGGATAACACCTGTGGGGCGCGTCATCCGGAAGTGCCGGATTGACGAACTGCCACAGCTTTTTAACATTTTGAAAGGCGACATGACGATCGTAGGGCCGCGGCCGGAGCGGCCAGAAATCGCGGCGCAGTATATGGAGGAACTGCCAGAGTTTGCGCTGCGGTTAAAGGGAAAGGCGGGGCTGACCGGATATGCGCAGGTGTATGGAAAGTACAATACAGAGCCGTACGACAAGCTTCAGATGGATCTGATGTATCTGTCACATCCGAGTATCGTGGAGGATCTGAGGATCATGTTTACGACGGTGAAGATACTCTTTATGCCAGAAAGTACGGAGGGAGTTGCAGTTGGACAGACGACGGCAACAAGGGAGCCAGAGATATAATTAAGCACACTGGCATAAAACTACTTAAGAAATAATTAATAAAGAGATATGGCTGTATGTTTAATAATAAGTATTTAAATCAATTAATTCGGTACTAAGATTTCCAGAATAGATGATAATAACACATGTATGTGGATATTTATATTATGTGAAGGGATTCAACATTATAATTCCATAGAGAAGTGAGCAAATAAGGAATGGACAAGGAACTAGTGAGTATTATAATGCCAGCGTTCAATGCCGCGGCTTTTATATCAGAATCTATAGATTCCGTCCTAAGACAGACATATAGGAAATGGGAATTAATCATTATTAATGATTGCTCATATGACGCTACTGCGGATATTATCCGAAGGTACAAAGAGGAAGATTCACGGATTATTATTCTGACAAACGAGATGAATCAAGGAGTCTCAACTGCAAGAAACAGGGGAGTTTGTGAAGCAACCGGGCACTGGATTGCTTATCTGGATAGTGATGACATATGGACACCTGATAAACTGGAACAGCAAATGCAACTGGTTTACAGTAAGGACATGGATGGAGAAAGACCTGACCTGATTTTCACTGGTAGTGCTTTTATAGACAGGGATAGTGAGTTAATAAATTACTGTCTTGAAATTCCCGAAAGAATATCTTACCATGAACTACTGAAACAGAACGTGATATCCTGTTCATCGGTTTTGGTACGGAAGGAGCTTGCTTTGAAATATCCGATGAAACATGACGAGATGCACGAGGATTATGCGGTATGGCTGCAGATATTAAAAGATGGTGGTTGTGTGTATGGGATCAATCAACCACTTTTGATATATCGACTGTCAGCAACTTCTAAGTCTGGTAATAAAAAGAAGGCTGCGGTTATGACGTTTAGAGTATACCGTTTCATGGGACTGAATCTACTTCAGTCCTTTTATTATTTTTGCTGGTATACACTTCGAAATTTAAAAAAATATTATGCAATTTGCCATAATAAGACAGATTTTCAGATGCAGAAAATGTAGATGTTAAGGAGACCAGCTATGAAAATTTTTTTTATTAATCCGCCATATAAAGCCCAATATGGGAAATTTTCCAGGGAATCCAGAAGTCCAGCAGTTACTAAGAGTGGCGCACTCTATTATCCACTGTGGCTGATATATGCAGCTGCATACTGTGAGAAAAAAGAATATGAGATTGAATTTCTGGATGCTCCTGCGAGGCCGATGGATTGGGCAGAAAGCCTGAAATATATAGAAGAACATGGCGATAAAACTAAACTTTTTGTGTTGGATACGAGTACACCATCCATATCCAATGATATCGAATTTGGAGAGAAACTGAAAAAAAAGTATCCTGAAGCTTTTGTTTTTCTCGTAGGAACTCATCCGTCTTCTACAGTAGAGGAGACAATGGAACAGGGTATGTTGATCGATGGCATTGCCCGGAAGGAATATGACTACACGGTGTTTCATCTAGCAGAAGCTCTTCGAACAGGAGCAGATTTATCTACTGTTAGGGGAATTTCATATCGGAACAATGGCGTAATTATCCATAATCCAGATGCGGAATACATTGAGGATCTGGATACGATTCCTTATGCGGCGGAATTTATTCATAAACATTTGAACTACAAGGATTACTTTTTTGCAGCAGCCCATTACCCGGAAATTCAGATATTCACAGGTCGAGGTTGCCCTAGTCGATGCAATTTTTGTGTCTATCCACAGACCATGCACGGGCACAAATATCGACTTCGGACACCGGAAAATGTAGTAGGTGAATTCGAATATATCGCAGAGCATTTTCCGGATGTGCAGGAAGTGGTTATTGAAGATGATACATTCACGGCAAACAAAAAGCGGGTTATGGATATTTGCAGCCTACTGATTGAAAAAAAACTAAATAAGCGGCTGAAATGGCTTTGCAATGCCCGTGTAAATCTAGATTTGGAGACAATGAAAGCGATGAAAAAAGCTGGTTGCCGCCTAATAATCCCTGGTATTGAGAGCGGAAACCAACAGATTCTGAACAATATCAAGAAGGGGACAACGCTAGAGCAGATCGACAGGTATGTAAAGAATGCCAAGAAGGCGGGCCTTCTGATCCACGCCTGCTACATGGTCGGCAATAAAGGCGAGACAAAGGAAACCATGGAGAACACATTGAAGCTAGCCCTGCATTTGAACACGGATACTGCGCAGTTTTTCCCTCTGATTCCCTATCCTGGGACGGAGGCATATGACTGGGCAAGGGAGAACGGTTATATCAAGGCTGGGTACGACCATTACTGCAAAGAGAATGGCACCCATAATTGTGTACTTGAGTTGCCTGGACTATCATCGAAGGAGATGGTAGATTTTTGTGATGAAGCACGAAGAAGATATTACATGCGGCCCAGTTATTTTGCTCACCGATTGGCTGTAGGGTTTAGGGATCCGTCAGATTTGAAGAGAAGTTTGAAGGCATTTGGGAGATTAAAAAAATATCTGTAGGTAATTGTTAAATGCTGTTTTTACTGCCGGATACGCCTCATAAGCTGATAGCAATTGCAATACATTAATTTGATCTGCACAAATATATGCGGAATATATGGTTGATTTGATTATAGGGTTTAGATTCTATGAACGAGGATAGCTTCAGAATTACTTATAATATCCTTATTGAGTAGAAGCCAATCGGGCACGAGCAACAAAAAAGTAATATATTATTCGTAGGGATAAGATAGATTTTATGTGTTATGTGCATATTATACAAGAAAGAAATGAAAAGGCCAGTAAAAGTTTATTAAATTGTCTAAGGGAAAGCGATTAGAAAGGAACAAAGAGAGATGAAAGTTTTGATTGTGGGGTTCTATACGAAATCATTTATGCCCTATATCAAGAAATATGAAGATATATTGATCGCGAAAAACGTAAAATATGATATTACATGTTTTGATCGTGATTCTAATGGGGACTTGTCTTTTGAAGGAAATACATATACATTTCATAAGAAGATGGGAACTATAAAATGGAAGAAAATTATTCCATATTTTAAATATATTCACTATGTAAAAAGAATTATAAAAGAAGGCCAATACAATAAATTGATTGTTTTAACCACCGTTCCAGCAGTGCTGTTGAATAGGGTATTGTTATACCATTATAATCAAAATTACATTTTTGATTATAGAGATTATTCATATGAAAAATATAGGTCATATAAACGTTTAGTAGATCGGATTGTGACTAATTCGTTCTGTACATTTATTTCCTCAAAAGGTTTTTTGCATTATTTGAATCCAAGCGAAAAGATAAATATTGTACATAATATTTCAAATATAGAGGCTATGGTTGACCAGGCGTCTCCTATAGATACTCAGGATATTATAATTGGGTTCGTGGGCTATGTCAGATACTATGATGTAAATACAGCGTTGATAAAATGTATGCAAGGGCATTCTGATATAAAAATAGTATATTATGGTGCAATGTATGATGATTGTGATTTGGTTTCATATGTAAAAGACAATCATTTTCAAAATGTAGAGTTTTATGGGATTTATCAAAATGATGAAAAACCTGATATTTATAAAAATATGACGTTTATAAATTCCATTTATAGTCTAGACTCCAAGGAAGTTGCATATGCAATACCGAATCGCTTATACGATGCTGCATTATATAAAAAGCCAATTATTGTTGCAAAGGGGACATATTTGTCATATATAGTAGAGCAATATGGCATCGGATTAGCTGTAAATGTATATGAAGATAATATTTATGAGCTATTAAGAGATTTCCTAAATAAGTTCGATGGCATCAAATTTAATGAAAATTGTCAAAGTTTTTTGGATGAAGTTATGAAAGATGATCTTTGCTTTATGAGAAAAACTGAGACGTTTTTGGATATTGAGAAAAAAGGACATTAAAGGGAGCATAATATGCAGCATTATTCATATTATAAAACGAGCAATATACAGCAAAACAAGTCACAGTTGTGTATATCACAGAGAGTGTTTACTAATATGATTTTGCTGTTTCCGATTGTAAATCAATATCATTGCGGTATTAGTGTAGATATTGGTATTGGGGATGCATTGCTATTGATTTATTTGATGTTATATATACCCGATGTTATAAAGAAGAGATTAGTGCTCACAGATTATTTACTGTTTACTATTTATGCTATAGGTTTGTCGGTTATAAATATAGCATTACTTTATGAGGGAGCTATTCCTGCTGTTAACTTGCTTCGTATTTTTAGGCATGGATTTTATGGGGTTATAGTATGTGTATACATGCCGCATTATTTTAATTTGGCATACGGTAAAGAGTTGATGAAGAAGTATTCGTGCTTAGTAAGTGCAGGCATATATTTACAAACAATTTTGTATTATGTATTTCATAGAATAGTACTTTTTTGGTTACCGGTAAAAACTTTTGCAGGAGACATCCCTAAAGCTAGCGTGGTTTCTTTATTTGAAGCATGGGCACGGAAATATTACTTAAGACCTACGTTTGTATTTCGGGAGCCTGCTTTATTTGCGCAATATGCTGTTGTTGGTGTTCTCCTTTTTCTTTATTGTGAAAAAAAGAAGAGGAGGGCAATTCTGGGCGCAACTTTTTGTTCTCTTGCTATACTTCTTTCGACATCAGCCAGTGGCATTTTAGTCATGATTTTAGGGTGGGGAGTATGGATGGGAAGGCTTTTGAAGAGTGCCATAATGAGAGGAAGATTAAGGAAGAGTATTTTTTGGGCAACTTTGTTATTGATACTTGCCGTATTTGGGATTTTGCTTTTCACTGACGTTGGATCCATGTTATTGTCCCGAATTCAAGAGATTGGAATGGATAAAGGAAGTACCTCTGGAAACCAACGTGTCTTAAAAGGTTTTCTTGTTTATTTTAAACTGAATATATGGAGAAAATTCGTGGGACTTGGTTTAGGAAATATAGCTGGATATTTTGAAAAAATGCAAGTTCAAATTCCTTATGATGTAGGCGGAAATCCGGAATATATGAATAGTTTGACTTATATACTTAACTCTACAGGGTTATGTGGTACAGTATTAATGTTAGTTGTTTTGGTGCGGAGAATGTTTCATAGTGGTTCTTTGGAGGCTGCTTTAAGTTGGGTAATATTGGCATTAGCATTTGGGGCAAGCATTTTTAATTCTGGAAGTTGGCTAATATACATGGCTTTTCTGCTATATAATAAGACGGGCTTAAATGAGGTTATAAGTGTAAAATATATGGCTTTAGGTGGTGAGAAAGAGAATCGCTTATGAAAACAATAACGATTACATTACATTATACTGATAATTGTGGATCATCTTTGCAAGCGTTTGCATTGCAGCATTTTTTATTGAAAAATGGTATACAAAACGAAATCGTGGATTATGAGCCATCATATATAAAATGCAATGGCAAACCGTTAAGATTCTTTTTAAGAAAAGTTTTTTATTTAAAGAGTTCAATAAATCGGGAAATTAAATTCAAGCAGTTTACTAATAAGTACCTTATTTTAACGGATAGAAAATGGAAGGACTACGCACATCTGAAGATAAATCCGCCAATTGCAGATTGTTATATTACAGGGAGCGACCAACTATGGAATACCATGTATCTTTGTGGGAAAGATCCGGCATACTATCTTTCATTTGTACAAGGAAAAAAAATAGCGTATGCTGTAAGTGTAGGACGCCATGTGATTCCGGATAATAACAAAGAAATGATACGGGAAAATGTGGTTGACTTCACTTGGATTTCCATGCGTGAGTTATCATCTGTTTCCCAAATAAAGGAAATTGTTAATTGTCCAGTGGACTATACCTGTGATCCGGTGTTGTTAAACGATGAGGAAGATTATGATGTTATTAAAGAAGAAAGAGTGGTAAATGGACCATATATATTAGTTTATTTAGCACAAAATATTGATAAGGACAATTTAAATCAGATTATTGGTGAGTCATGTAAGCACTATAAAGGGAAAGTTGTTTTGGTAGGAGGATATCTCACAAGATGCAATTGCGACATCCATTTGCGAGATGTTTCACCAGGAGAATTTTTGAGCTTGATTTATTATGCCGATTATATTATTTCTAATTCTTTCCATGCAACAGCATTTTCTTTACTGTATAGTAAGCAGTTCGTAACAATCCCCCCAAAAGAGAATGGCGAGAGGATTATTTCTTTGTTGCACTTGGTCAAGTTAGATAAGCAGTGTATAGAAGACGGGCATTTTACTTTTCATACGATAACTGATTCAAAGTATGAAACAGTGAAAGAAATTCTTCATAGGTTCTCGGAGGCTTCTCAGAAAAAGTTGTTACATGCAATTTTAGGAGATGAATTGAGCAGAATGGCAAACATTAGCGACTTTTCTTGGTCTGTTAATAAAAAGTTGGTAATAGATACTGAGAAAACCACGTAAAATCAATGGTTTGAAAGAATTTGATATCGATGAGAGTGTAAAAATAGTATACTTCAACCAGACATGACAAACGAAGGCCGTCTTTCTGGTGAGATTTTGGATGTATCATTGTTAGGGCTAAGTCTTTCTGGCGGATTTTGAAGGCTTTTCTTCTAAAAAGAGTGAAATGTCAAAGAAACACCATAAAAGAAAAAAGGGCTCTTCTCTAAAAGTTGGTGACAGACATCGAGAAAACCACGTAAAATCAATGGTTTGAGGGGATCTGATATCGATGAAAACATAAAAATGGCATACCTTAACCAGACCTGACGAACGAAGGCCGTTTTTCAGGCTGGATTTTGGGTGTATCATGGTCAGGGCTAAGTACATCAGGAGGACCGTGAAGGCCCTTTTTTTGATGGGATTTTTACAGC
>CANPZE010000075.1 GCA_947589315.1 uncultured Lachnospiraceae bacterium
ACGTGCAACATCAGGGGACATTAAACAAGGCTTTGCGCCGGATTATCCGGGACTGCAATAGTGAGCAGTTGGAGAAGAACCAGAAAACCCCCGTCCTGCTGCCACGCTTTTCTTGCCACACTCTCCGGCACACATTCGCTACCCGGTTAGTGGAGAACGGTGTCAATATCAAAGCTGTGCAGGAGATTTTAGGACATGCCGATTATTCTACCACAATGGATATATATGTGGATGCAAAGGAAGATTTTAAGAAAAGGGAAATCAAAAAAGCAGAATGCGCGTTGCGTATTTCATAATAACGTTAAAAGGAACCGTTCCGGGGTGGAGCGGTTCCTTTTTTGAGTTATAACTCAAAATAACTCAATTTATAACTCATTTTAAAAAATAATGATGAAAAAAGATGAAAGAAAAAGCGTGTTTTTCGGCTGATATTCTTTGGTTTTTTAGCAACTATGAGTTGTGATGAAACAAGATAAACAAATGCAGATTATGTTTCCCACAATGAAGACACTGGACAAGTAAAATAACGAAAAAATGCCGGAAATAAAGGAAATTTTAGAAATATAATTTCTGGAAAAGTGAGTTTTTAACTCATTTATAACTCATTTCAATAAGAAAAGCACTCAATACCATAGTTGGTACGGGGTGCTTTTTTGTGTGCATTTGGACGCGGACGGTTTTTACTTAACGGGTCATAGTCCTTTTAAGTTTTTATACATTCTCATCAGGTTATGGATAGTTTTTTCTATTGATTTAAGCGCTACAGAATAAAAAAAGTCATCTGTTAATGCTATTGGTCTGCAGTCATCCGGGTTATCGGCTGATCTGGCAAAGTTGAGCCATCGTGTTTTTGGTTCGGGGGTAAATTCAAACAGGCTGGAAGGCGCTATAAAACGATTTTTATTTTCATCAAAATAAACAGGTATTTTATACTGGGCGTTCAAAATATTTTGAAACTCTCTCAATATGTTCCCAAAAAGAAAAGCATGCTCAAGGAAATAATTTAAAATTTCCAAATCATCATATGCGCAATCGGTATGCGTGATTTCAGCTTGTAATTTTAAGTTTTCACTCTCATTCTTTATTGACAGAATCCCGTCAATGGCCTTATCGGAAAGGCCTGTATGCCTACCAATAAAATCTTTTTCCGGATTTCTAAAATCAGATACACCTAGCAAATAATCAACGGAAACATTATACAATTTGGACAGGGCAAGTAAATTATCGCTGGATATGGCAGGATAATAAAAATGATAATTACCGTTGCTTTTGCTGGTTTTTCCCTTTTCCCATTCATGGTACGTTTTCCTTGTAACGCCTAAATATTCGGCAACGTCTTCTTTGGATAAATTTTTTTCCTTGCGAAGTGCGGTTAATCGTTCCGCAGTCTTTTTTTGATCTAAAAGTGGTAATGTATTACTATATCTCATTGCAAAACCCCAAAATACTGGTAATTTACGGTAATTGACTACCTGTTTTGATTATAATACAATCATACTCGAAGGTCAACAAAAATTGATGATGAATGGAAAGGAGGGTGCAGGCATGAAGAATTATGACGTTCGATGTGCAATCCAGCGGGCAAGGTTGCATCAGTATGAGGTCGCGGCGGCGCTGGGTATCAATGAGGGCACTTTTTCGCGTTGGTTAAGGGATGAACTTCCAGACGAAAAAAAGCGTGAAATATTTGCCGTCATTGAAAACTTGACGCAATGATTTTGACTACCGGCCATCAAACAGAGATGACTGCGAACTTCAATAGCTAGGAGGTAAAAAGGGATGAATACAGCATTCTACAAGCAAAAGAAAGCACAAAGCGAAATAAGATTTGGTGATATTCCGACATCATGCGCGAGGTATTCACTAGGAAGGGCGAGCCTTTTACGCGAGGCAGCGGAAGCAAATGCAATTCTGCGGATTGGCAAGCGGGTTTTAATCAACTTCAACGCGCTTGACCGCTATTTCGACAATCTTTGCGGCGATTGAGGGGTGCAGATGATGGAAGAAATAACAAGCAAGCTGGCCGCTGAAATTTTGCATGAAAAAATTCGGTCTTGCAATGAAAAAATTGCTAATTCGCCAGAGTTTCTAAAGGACGATCTGCGGATGGAAGAAGCATCCTACAAACGGCAGCTGAAAAAAATTCGGGGTGATGCAGATGGACTATGAAAAGATTCTGCAGCACTTTGATGTCAGAAAACGTTACCCAAACAAAGCGCAGGCCATTTGCCCATGCCATGATGACCGAACCGCTAGCTTGACGATTTCAAAAGGCAACAAATGCATTTTGTTACATTGCCATGCCGGATGCCGTTTTGATGATATTCTGGATGCTGCCGGATTGCGAAAATCCGATTTGTTTTATGACAAGCCGGTTTCTGAAAACGTTCCGCAATGGCTAAAATTTGTCCAAAAATGCGCAGAACGAGACGGCAAAAAGCTGGTGGACTACTACCATTATTCTTTGTTAACGGGCGAATATGGATTTACACGGATACGCTATAAACCGAAGTCGTTTAGTTACGGCATTCTCAAAGATGGCCGCTTCACGTTTAGGCTTAACGGGCAGCATCGCGAGCAAATACCGGCAGTTTACGGAAGCATTGAATCCGTGAAAAAAGCTATCAAAAACGGAGAGCCGATTTTTTATTGTGAGGGCGAAAAAGACACAAACACAGTGATAGCACAAGGTTTTCCGGCAGTCACTTGTGGAGCGGTTGGCGATTGGAGAGGAGACTGCACAGAACTTTTCAGAAATGCCAATGTGATAATGCTGGCACACAATGACAGTGGAGGCATGGAACTTGCAAACAAAGTCAAAACTGATCTGCAGAACATTGCAAAGAGTGTGAAAATTGTCGCTCCCTGTCCAGACATTGAGCATGGGGACATCACGGACTATTTCAACGCCGGTAATACACGGGAGGATTTTGAAGCGCTGATTCAAGAAACCGTTACAGTGAAACCCGCGCCGGTTGGCCAAAATCTGGAAACTGCGAAGAAAGCAGGAAAACCGCTAGAGCTGATCTTGAAAGAACTGAAAGCTGAAACATATGAGACTACAGACAAGGGATTCGGTCGGCTATTTGCGGATGTGTTCAAGAAAAAGCATCGCTATAATCCATCTAGAAAAGACTGGATGGTGTTTGATGGTAAGCGCTGGATAGATGATGTAGAGGGCTTATCTGCACGTGCAGACGCTAAGCAATTATCAGATGCTTTGATTAAATATGCGGTTCTCTTTGATACAGAGGGCAAATATTTAAAATCGGTAACAGCCTTGTGCAATCTACGAAATAGAAACAACATGCTTACAGATGCAAGGGACGTGTTTCCGATGAAAAATGAGGATTTAGACAAAAACGATTTTTATCTCAATGTACTTAATGGGACACTGGACTTGACGGGCGATAATCCAAAATTTAGCGAGCATCAGCCAGATATGCTACTGTCAAAAATTTGCAACACTGAATACAAGCCAGAGGCGAAATGTGAGCGCTGGGAGCGGTTTATATCGGAAGTAATGCAGGGCGATGATGATAAAATTAAGTTTCTACAAAAATTAGCAGGAATATCACTGACAGGAGATACAGCCGAAGAAACTTGTTTTATCTTGTATGGTTCTACTACACGAAATGGAAAGTCTACATTCATCGAAACTTTGCTTTTTTTACTGAATGATTATGCCATTAGTATGCGGCCAGAGACGTTAGCACAAAAGAAGAATATCGACAGCAGACAAGCCAGCGGTGATATTGCAAGATTGGCCGGCTGCAGACTCTGTAATGCTTCAGAACCGCCAAAGAGGATGATTTTTGACATAGCCCTGTTGAAGTCATTGTTGGGGAGAGATTCGATTACAGCAAGACATTTGCATCAGAGAGAATTTAGTTTTATTCCAAAATTTAAGCTGACAATGAATACGAACTATTTGCCGCAAATCGCAGACGATACCGTGTTTAGTTCTGGAAGAATCAACGTGATTAGTTTTGACAGGCATTTCGAGCCAGAAGAACAAGACAAGGCATTAAAAAAGACGTTAAGAAGAGAACTTCCTGGAATTTTAAATTGGTGTCTAGAAGGCTTAAAGCTATATAGACAGGAAGGTCTGCAAGTTCCGCAAGCAGTGAAGGACGCTACAGAGGCATACCGCGAAGATAGCGACAAAATAGGAAACTTTATCAAGGAATGCCTTATTAAATCCGATGGGAATTGCACAGCAGGAGATGCATACGAGGCATACAGCAAGTGGTGCAGTGAGTGTGGAGCTGGAACCGAAAGCAAGCAACACTTTTTCGCAGAGTTGAAGTCGAAGGGAATATTTGCAGCGCAGGGAACCGTTAAAGGGAAAACAATTCGGAATGTTATTCTAAAGCACGAATTATTGGACACTGATTTTGAACCTGTAAACGATGAAGAACTGCTGCCTTTTGAGTAATAATATGTAACTATTATATGTAACTGTGCAAAATGTGCAAAAAAAATGTAAATGTTTGAAAACTATTTTCTATAGGGAGTTACATTAAAAATGCACAATTTGCACAAATGCAGTAAAATCAAGGGTTTGCAGGTTTTTAAAAATCAGAACACGGATTTTTCCTTAACGGATTTTACATAAACTGGAGGTGATAAAAACGGAAGGCCATAGTGAAGTATACGAAAAATACTTGAAGTCTGATCAATGGAAGCAAAAGAAGCTGGAGCGGCAAAAAATCGATAATTATAGGTGCGTGATGTGTCAAAGGCCGTTAAGCAAATGCCGGAGTGTTCAGTGCCACCATACGAATTATTTGAGACTTGGAAATGAAGATGTCATGACCGATTTATGTACGCTATGCGGGTCATGCCACCGAAAGTTGCATAATTATTTGAACAGGGGGCGTGGCGCATGAATTATTCAAAAGGCAGTATTTACTGGCAGATTTTTTCAGAGTTGTGGGGATTTTTTAAAAAATATGCGGATGGGCGGGCGGCAAATGAGGATTGGCACGGTTTTTGTGAGGCTGGTAATGCGCTTGTCAATAAGTTCAAAAACAGTCCTCAGGAAGAATTTGCAAGGGAACTTGGAGTTGCCGCCGTTAAGGAACTAGGGAAAATATATAAGAGAAAGGAGGTCGAATGACATGAGGAAGAAAGCAATTATAGAGCCAGTATTTGTGCCGGAAGATTTGGAGCAATTTTCTGGATGGGAAGTTAGAAAGATAAACACATCAGAACATAAGCCGGGAATGATTTTGCAAAATCCGGACACTGGCGAAAAGCGCAAACTTCTGTTTTCTCCAAATATGTTTGATGGAGAATGTATGCGCGTGATTGTTGGAAAAGGGTAACCTGCACAAATATACTAACGTCTAAAAAAGGAGTGATATTTTGAATAAAACAAGCAATTTTCCGAACGCTCAGCCGGTCAAAGTTAAGCCAGGGGAAATGGGGGCGATGGTTGCTAAAATGGAGGACTTGCGCGGAAGGTCTATCCCCAAAACCGATGAAGAAATCGAGGAGAGAATTAAGTTTTTCTTTAACTGGTGTGTTGAAAACGACATAAGGCCGGGCGTTGAACTGATGGCGTTATGTTTAGGAACGACTAGGGTTACATTATGGGAATGGCAAAAGAAGGGCGGCAGGCGCGGCGAGCTTATAACACTAGCAAAACAGGTATTGGCGGCACTTTTGGAACAATGGGGCGTTACCGGAAAAATTAATCCTGCTGCATTATGCTTCATGATGAAAAATCATTATGGCTATCATGATGATACAAAAATAGAAATTAGTACGGAAGAAAACACAATGCCGAAAGAGCGTCCACTGGAAATAGTCCAGAGACGGAAATTATCGCCTCCATCGCTGCCAGATTTTGAATTGTCAGACAATTAGAGCGATTGAAAGAATGGTATAAATAGCCATGCGGAATGGAATTGTGTTAAATAATCAAACAATAGGCATAACAATGGTTGAAATGCTTTTACTGTCTTAATTGTTTATACACTATACAAAAAGAGCATGACGGAAAATGATTATTTTGCGACATGAAATCAAATTGAACATGAAAACAGGCATTTTTGCAGGTGTTTAGGTGCAGCGTGAACAGAATGGGTGCACGGGGTCTTTAACGGGGGTCTATTTTGTCGGGAGGTTGCCCAAACGAATCGCCAAAAAAATAAAAAAGGGAAAGGAGGCGGTATCCATGTGGAATTTCGAGTCCGAAAACGATCAGAAACTTTTAAGAAAATCTGCGGCGAATGAAGCTAGTGCTACGATTTTACGATTTTGCGGTAGCATGTTCACGGACTACGTGCCAGAAGAATTTAAGCATGCAGTTGAATTTCTGAAAGCATGCAAGGAAGACTTCAATCAGCAAATCGAAGAGCATATCAAGGCATATCAAGAAAAAGCAGAAAAGAAGGAGGTCTAAAGAAATGAGTTTTTTAAAAACGGGATTATTCGGTACATCATTTAAGGACGAGCAGCCGAAAAGGCAGGAAATCAACAAATCCAGTTTGCAATTTGCGAAAAATGCGGCAAAAAACCGTTATGGACAGGCACAAAAGGCGATACTGGACTGCTATAAAGGGGGTGCAAAAAAATGAATAAATTTAGCGAATTGCGGACAGCAGTAAGTTTATACAAGGGACGGATTGACAAAATCATTGGTGACTATGCAGAGGCAGACAAAAAGGCAAAGGAAATCTATAGCGAAAGCGAATATGCACGCCGTCATGCTGAAAACTTAGGTAAAGCAAGGTCGGCATTCGAGGGGGAGCAGGAGGCCATGATTCGCCGGGTTAACGGTGTTCTAGAAGACATTCAGGAGCAGCTAATTGAATGGGTGTCCGCGCCGGTTGGAAATGCTGCACAGCTGCAGCTAGTGCAAACGTTGTTTTTAACGGGCATGAAACTGTCGGCAGATGAAATCGAGGCATTGCAAAATTCTGTCGGGCAAAATTACTTTGCAAACAAAATGGTACAGTCGCTGGCCGAAAAATCCGGGGTAAAGACAAAAAGCCGGTTTGATCTGGATGTGTATTCAGGAGCACTGCAGAATTGCAAAACAGAGCTGGAACTCTTTGTTTCATCCTACTGCGGGAATCAAAAAATTGGAATCTACCGGGAACTGCTGCCGGATAATCATAAGCCGGTGTCTGATAAAATGCCTATTATAGCATCTTCCTGCAAGCCGCTGTCTGGCCGATCTTCTTTGCTTTTGGCCGGTTCTATTTGGAGTGGCGATTGTTTGCCCGGCACTGATTCAAAGATTTCCACTACACAGCGCGATTTGCTGGATGAAGTTTTTGATGGTTGCCGAAGTGAAAACGATTTCAGAAATGTTACAGAGCGTATCATACATGAATTGCCGGAAGTTAAGGAAGTGCTGGCGCAGACAAAATACAAAGTTTATTTGAAGGAGGACAATGCAAATGCTGGCGAGTGAGATAATTTCTGATCAGAAAAAGCAGTTGGAAGCTGATCTGGAAACGCTGCAAGCCATTAGAAAAACCGTTCTGCAGGCCTTAGAAATGCTGGACAGCCAGATAGAACGGCTTGAAAAAACCTTAGAATAGGGCAAATTTTGGCGATTTTGCCCATAAAAAAACAAGGGAAGTTTCTGTTTGCAGGCAGTCTTCCCTTGTCTCCTTTATGCATCTAACTTTTATTATATTGAAAGGTTGGTGCAATTTCAATGACAAATGAACAGATTGTTAAGCAAATCAGGAACGGGATTTCTGTAACGGATAACATGGAACGGCTGTATTCGGCAAATCTTCCGATTATTCGACAATTTGTGCAGCCTTATGAAATCTATGAACCTGAAGACGATTTGTTGCAGGAAAGTTACTTCGGACTAATTAAGGCTGTTCAGCACTATGACGGGTCTGCAGGTGCGTCATTTATAACTTATGCCCGGTTTTGGATAGTCCAGCATATTCAACGGTATGTCCAGAAATCCGCTGCTATTTGCGTTCCAGCGTACTTGTCTGAAAAAATAGTCCGTTACCAAAAAGCACGTCAGCTGTATTTGCAAACTTTTGGCACTGAACCTACCCCGGAAGAAATTTCTGGTTTTATGGGTGTTTCTGTTTCAGAGGTTCAGAAAATCCAGCGGTATGCATACGGGTTAAATTTGGAAAGTCTGGACAGGCCGCTGCGAGATGATGAAGATTTTTCTATTGCCGACACAGTGCCGGATGACTTCGATTTGGAAAATGACGTGATAGGCGGTCTTTATGAAAGTTTTGAAGCCAATGCACTGGCCGAAGCAGTTTCTGGCTTAGACGAACAGCAACGGTTGATTATCAGAAAAGTCTATTTTGAAGGGAAAACTGTTGCAGACGCTGGTCGTGAAATCGGCATTGAATACAGGAAATGCCGTGAAATATTACATCAAGCGTTGCGGAAATTGTCCAGAAACAAGCGGCTGATGGAGCAGTTAGAAGTGGTGGACGCAAACATTTACAATTCTGGCTTGCGGTCATTCAAGCGGCACAATGAGACTAGCATTGTTGAGGGCGTAGCAATCCGGCGGTTAGAAATTGAAGGTCAGTTGCATAAATGACTATTTGTCGGCGGTGCGGTTTTGTTTAATGTATTCCTGTAGAATTATGTTAACAAAATTATTGAAACTCCGATGTTCTTTTTCTGCCATTTCATCCAGTTGTTTTTTTAATTCTTGTGGCACACGGATTGTCGCGGCAATTAAATTTGTTTTTTCCATGGGACAGCCTCCTTTTATAAGTATTTTATCATGCAATTAAAATAAATACAAGTTGTCTTGACATTTTCGACATATTGACGTATAATGAACCACAATGAACCATAATAAACTATAATGAACCACATCAAAGAAAGGGGAGCAGAAAATGGACTACAAAAAAGAAATTATTGAAATGATTAAAAAAATAAAAAGCGAAAAATTCTTATGTCAAATTTACACTATTGTAAAAATACATATAGAGAAGTATGAAGAACAATAATTTTGAACAGGAAGGCGGTGCTTTTGTGGCAGAAAAAAGAAAGGATAGCAAAGGTAGAATATTGAGAGATGGCGAGAACGTCATGCCAGATGGACGCTATCGCTATCAGTACACAGATTCGACAGGCAAGCGGAAAGCGGTTTATAGTTGGAAACTTGTGCCGACAGACAGAACACCGGAGGGGAAAAGGCCGGATTTGTCGTTAAGAGAGAAAATAGAACAAGTACGCAAAGATGTGAGTGACGGTATCAGGGTAGACAAGCGAAAAACGATCAATGATATGTATGATCTCTGGATTTCCCTCAAACGCAATCTGAAAGACAACACAAAGCAGAATTATATTTATATGTATCAACAGTTTGTCGCGCCGGATTTTGGAAGAAAAAAATTGTATATGTTAAAAAAATCCGATATTCGTAAATTCTATACTATGCTGGTCGATAATCGCGGTCTGAAAATGAATACTTTGGATTGCATTCATACGGTACTGCATCCAGTTCTGCAAATGGCGGTGGAAGATGGATATTTGAGAGTAAACCCCTCTGACAATGCCCTTAAAGAGTTGAAACAGTCCCACAACTACGATGCAGAGAAGAAAAAGGCGTTGACGGTGGAGCAGCAGGAATTATTTCTGAACTATCTTAAAAACAATGTGCTGTATAACCATTGGTATCCGATATTTGCGGTCATGCTTGGCACAGGGTTGAGGGTAGGGGAAGTGACCGGCCTGCGGTGGTGTGACGTTGATCTGCATGAGGAAACTATCAGCGTAAACCATACATTGATATATTATAACCATGCACAGGGCGGCTGCTATTTTGGCGTGAATACTCCGAAAACGAGAGCAGGCAGCAGGACTATTCCTATACTGGACAGCACAAGACAGGCGTTCATAGAGGAAAAGAAAAATCAGATATCAAGCGGCGTTCGCTGTCAGGTAAGGGTTGACGGATTTACAGATTTCATTTTTGTCAATCGTTTTGGCAACGTGCAACATCAGGGGACATTAAACAAGGCTTTGCGCCGGATTATCCGGGACTG
>CANPZE010000076.1 GCA_947589315.1 uncultured Lachnospiraceae bacterium
TTCCCGAGTGGCCAAAGGGGGCAGACTGTAAATCTGTTGGCTTCGCCTTCGAAGGTTCGAATCCTTCTCCATCCATTTTAACGCGGGGTGGAGCAGTCTGGAAGCTCGTCGGGCTCATAACCCGAAGGTCATAGGTTCAAATCCTGTCCCCGCTACTTAGATGTTAATTTAATATCTATATATACATGCCCAGATAGCTCAGTTGGTAGAGCAGAGGACTGAAAATCCTCGTGTCACTGGTTCGATTCCGGTTCTGGGCATTCGCTTTTGTAAAGCGAATATGAGGTAAAAGGGACACTAGCTCAGGTGGTAGAGCACTTGACTTTTAATCAAGTTGTCGGGGGTTCGAATCCCCCGTGTCTCACGATAAGGCCAACAGGCATTTTATGTTTGTTGGTTTTTGTTTTGACAAATAATATAGATTGTGATAGATTAAAGGCAATACAAAGGCGTAGTTGTGATAACTGCGTCTTTTTTTATGGGATAAGGAATTGCCCGAATATTGATAATGGAGGAAAGATTGTAAAATGAAACACAATGAATTGGATCATATTGATTATGAGATTTTAAATATGCTGCAGGAAAATGCCAGGGTTCCATTGAAGGAAATTGCCTCCCGGGTGTATCTGTCTTCTCCTGCAGTGACGGCGCGGATTGAAAATATGATTGAAAAGGGCTATATTGAGGGCTTCCATGCCCATATTAATCCGAAGGTGATGGGGTATCACATCAAGGCATTTATCAATTTGGAGGTGTCGCCTAAGGACAAGAAAGAATTTTATCCCTATATAAAATCTTGTAAAAATGTAGTGGAATGCAATTGTGTGACAGGCGATTATTCTATGCTGTTGCAGGTCCTTTTTAAAAGTACCGTGGAGCTGGATCAGTTTATTGGGGAGCTGCAGGAGTATGGAAGGACCAAAACTTTGATCGTATTTTCCACCTCTGTAGAGCATAGGGGGGTTATTATCGAAGAGAAGCAGACCGCTTCTGTCAAAAAAACACAAAAATAACAAAGAGCTGTTCGACATATTATGACATTAATTTTTGGGTAATATTCTGAGAAAACTATAGAATTAATACATAGGGGCTGCTTTATTTTAAATCATGTCATAAATTTTTCCTTAATAAAACAATAACTGTATTAACAGGGAATAAGCTGTGAAAAATGTAGAAATGTGTCGATTTCCGTCAGTGGGTTTTTATGTCTTTTTTCGTTGAATAATGTATAATTATCATGAAAGGGAAATCTATTCAAAGTTAAAAGTAGACATAGGCAAGGAATTGCTGTCCACTGAAGAAGGGAGTTGACGAAACCATGCTCGTTAAGGAAAGTCAAATTCATTTACATAAGAAAATCAGTACGGCGTTAAATAATATCTATTTTTTAACTGGAGTGATCAATCTGAAGGAAGATTCTCTGATGATCACAGAACAGGAAGAAGATTCTGTCTATGCTTGCAATGACTCTAAAGAATATATTACCTGTACCCAGAGTATGCTGGAAGAGTTGGTGATCAAAGAGCAAAAGCAGGAATTACAGCAGATTTTGTCTGCGGATTTCCTTCGGGAACATATTAATCGAGAGGATTCTGTATATCGTTTTGAATATCAGCATTATATGGAGGATAAGGGAGATTATGACTGGTGCTGCCTGAATCTGATCTGGTCCGAGGATGATGAGCAGGGAAGGACAAAGGAGATTGTGTATGCGGTTCAGGATATCCAGGCAGAAAAGGACCGGAAGCAGAAGATCTATGGCGGGACGCCCGCCAGAGGGCAGATAAATGAGGGGAGGCAGCCGGAGGACCGCTCTTCTCTATTGATGGAAGAAGAGATTAATTTTTTTCATGTATTGCAGAGACTCCAGGAAAAGTATCAGGGAATAGCTGACAGTAAAAGACAGTCGTTGAATATTGAATTTCAGAATTTGGAGCATCATAATGTTTATGTGAATAACGTGCGATTCTGTCAGATTATAGGAAATCTGTTGAAAAATGCGATCCGGCAGGCTCCTGTAGGAGGCAGGGTTTTAATCTTTGTCCGGGAGCTGGGAACCATATGCAGAGACTTTGGGGTCTTTCAGATCCGGATCAAGGACAATGGCGGGCTGGAACAGCAGGAAAATGAAGGGATTGAAGTGTTTTTTAAGGAAGATCCAAGGCTGATAGAGTGGGGGGATAGCAGGATATATTTTTCCATGATCCGGGATCTGGTACATGGGATGAATGGAGAAATAAAGCTGCAGAGAAGTCCAGAGATGGGGACAGAGGTTGCAGTGACGTTAAATCTGCGGCTTGCAGCTCCATTACAAGAGCAGGATATTCAGGATTATCTGGCAGAAAAGAATGAGGCAGGAGATATTTTTCGCATACTGCGGGAGATCAATGTCACCGGGAAAAGAGTTTTGTTATCGGAGGATAATGAAAAGCACAGATATTTTATCCAGGAGATATTAAAGAGGACAGGCCTGCATGTGGAATCAGCCCAAAACGGAATGGAAGCAGTGGAGCTATATAAGAAGAGGCCTTCTGGATATTATGATATGATATTTATGGATATTCAAATGCCGGTTATGAACGGCTATGACGCCACCCGGCTGATCCGAAGCATGGAGAAAGCAGATTCTGCCAAGATCCCTATTGTGGCCATGACTGCAAATGTCTATCCGGAGGACATCCAGATGTCGGCGCAGGCAGGAATGAACGATCATATTGGAAAACCCATGAACCCCAGGCAGCTTAAAGATATCATTCTCCGGTGGATGATATAGGGATCAGTGAATTTTATTTTGTTAAATGGGGTTGCGTAATATTTCATTAATTAGTATATTATTTTATGAGGCGTAGGTGAGCTGTAGAAGGCAGCAGCACAGAACAGAAGAAAAGGATTCATTTTATAGAAAGGAAGGAAGATATGTCGCTATTTGATAATGTGAAAGAGACCCTGACTACGGCAGGCAGAGATGTATCTCAGAAAGCAAGGGAAGTATCCGGCGTGGCAAAGCTGAAACTGGATATCAAGTCAAAGGAAGATTATCTGAATAAACAGTATATGGAATTGGGGAAAATGTATTATGAGATGCACAAGGAAGGGGAAATGCCGGAGGAACAGATTGTGGCGATCAGTACAACCCTGAATGAGATCCAGGATTTAAAAAATGAGATTTTGAAAGTCCAGGGTTCAGAAAGATGTCCTAATTGTGGGGCAGCTTTGCCGGAGAAAACTGCATTTTGCAGCCAGTGCGGTACAAAATTGGGCGAGTAAGCCCGATAAAAGAAAAATGCCGATTGGAATAGCGGGATAGGACAGGGAAGAAACTGTTTTATCCCATATTTCAATTGAGGAGGATGTATAGATGTCAGAGGAATATTTGGGGGAGGAGTTGTATAATCTGCTGGCGGACCTGCTAAACCGAAAGTTGAACCGGACAGTTCTGGACAGTATACGGGGGGAATATGGGGTATTGCGTTATCTGTTGTATGTGCAGGATAATGTAAGCGCGGGAGTATTGACAGAACAGCTCCATGTAGTGCCGGGGAGAATGACAGATATTTTAAAAAGCCTGGAAAGCAAGAAGCTGATCGAACGGCGGCAGGATGAAGAGGACAGGCGGAGAGTGAATGTTTGTATTACCGATGAAGGGAAGGTTCATGCCCGTCAGATGCGGGACTGGATCCGTCAGGAATATCAGGGGATGTTTGAAATCCTGAGCAAAGAAGATACGCAAGAATTGATCCGTTTGTTAAAAATAGTGCTTGCCTATCCGGGAAGCAGTTGATATAATATGATTGTTATATAGTGTCAGGTGCGGTTTATTTTAATCTAATATTTCGCATTACGAAATATTAGATTGGCAATGCAGACAGGATTGGAGGTTGTGGCATGATCACTTTGGAGAGTACAAGAACAGTTTATGATCTGGTAAAACAGGCAGGAGAGGAATACGGAGACAAAGTATTTCTCCGGTATGAGAAGGATGATATTATTTATGAAAAAAAGTACCGGGAATTATCCCAGGACTGTGATTCTATAGCTATATGGACGGAAGAGAAAAGCCAAAGGAGAGGACGTAAGGTACATACTGCCCTATTGGGAAGGTGCAGTTATGAATATTTGGCGGCGCTGCTGGGAACGGTCAGCGCCGGCTGCGTAGCTGTCCCTCTGGATATACAGTTGAGCAAGGAAGGGTTTGCCGATAATTTGAACCGTTCGGATGTAGATATTCTGTTCTATGATTGGGAATTCCGCTCTCAGGTAGAAGTGATCAAGGGAACCTGTCCTAATATAAAGCATTTTATCTGTCTGCAGTATCAGAGGGGATTAGAATGTATTCAGGAGATTTTTCAGGAGTTTGCCGGACGTCCCTTTTATTCGGATGCGGAGCCGGAGCATTGCGCGATCATTCTTTTTACCTCTGGGACTACGGGTAGAGGAAAGGGTGTTATGCTTTCCCATGGTAATCTTATTGACAATACTTTTTGCAGTACGGAGAAGGAGGATATGTCCGAGGAGGTCTGTCTCAATGTCCTTCCGATCCATCATGTGTTCTGCCTGAATGGGGATGTGTTTCTGGTGATCCGTTATGGCAGTACACTTGCGATCTGCAACAGTTTGCCCAAGCTTCTCTATTATATTAAATTGTTTAAGCCTTCCATTATCCGGCTGGTGCCCATGATGGCAAAAATGCTTTATAACAAAATCGTATTAGCCCAGAAACAGAATCCAGAGCAGTCGCTGAGGCAGATGAAGGATGAAGTGCTGGGAGAACGTCTGCACCGGATTATCAGCGGGGGAGGTTATCTTGCAGAAAATCTGGCATTGAATTTTGCCAACATGGGTATTCAAATCGGACAGGGATATGGCATGTCGGAGTGTTCCCCTAAGATCTCCACACCTGATTATGACAGGCCGGATAAGCTGTCTTCTGTAGGGCGGGTGGTAGACCGCTGCCAGGTAAAGATCGTGGAGGGAGAGATCTGGGTAAAGAGCCCTTCTGTCATGATGGGATATTATAAGGAGCCAGACAAAACAGCGGAGACATTGACAGAGGATGGATGGCTGATGACTGGGGACCTGGGGTATGTGGATGAGGAGAACTTTCTGTATCTTACCGGGCGTAAGAAGAATCTGATCATTCTCAGCAATGGTGAGAATGTATCTCCGGAGGAAATTGAGAATTTATTTGATGGGGAGCTGCTGGTTTCAGATATCCTGGTGTACGGAGCAGACGAGACTATTGCCGCAGAGGTTTATCCTAATTATGAATATGCCCAGGTCAATAAGATCACAGATATTGAAGGAGAGATAGAACGGATTGTGATGGAGAAAAATAAAGAGCTCCCTACTTATTCCAGAATCTCCAAATGCGAGGTGAGAAAGCATCCGTTCGAGAAAACTTCTTCCAAGAAAATCATTCGGCAGCAGTATTTTGACGCTAAGAAAAAGGAAGAAGAAGAGGCTCAGAATATCCGAAAACCGGAAAATGAGCTGCAGCAAAAATTGTATGAGATTGCTTCGGATATTATAGGCAATACGAAGTTTGGGACGGACAGTAACCTCTATGACTGCGGCCTGGATTCCCTGGGGAGTATTCTGCTGATCGAAGAGCTGCATACTCGTCTGGATAAAGCTATGAACTTTACGGATCTTTTGAAAAATAACTCTATCTTAAAAATGGAGGCATATCTGACGGCAAAACAAGAAAAAGATCAAATTGATCTTAGTGTCCGGGAGGTGTATCCTCTGACAAATATGCAGAAGTATTTTGCTTATATCATTCGGGGAAATACTACCGGTAATCTGCCCTTTACCTTTAAGTTGGATCCCCGCGTAGATCTGGAACGGCTGAGGCAGGGGATCGAAGATACGATTAATGCCCATCCCGGATTGAAAGGGATCTTAAAACCCGATCAGGATGGAATGATAAAAGCATTTCGGGATGACAGCAGAGAGATCACAATTCCTATTATTACCCTTACGGAGGAAGAGTGGAAGCAGAAGGTACAGGAGTTATTGGTTCCCTTTACCTATACAGCGGATGATAACCTGTTCCATATTTATCTGTTCCAGACAGAGAAAGCAAAGTATCTTTTCTTTGATGTAGCCCATCTTATGGGGGATGGAATTACAATGAATATCTTACTGGAAGATGTAAATAAGCGTTATCAGGGAGAAGAGATTGAGAAGGAAACATATACTTTCTATGAATATGCTCTGGAGGAACAGGGTCGGGAAGAACTGGGAGTGCGCCAGAAGAATCTGGAATATTTTGATCAACAGATGAAGGGGATCCGTCTGAGAAGAAGTATATTAAATAAAAAGGAAAAGGAAGATTATGCGCAGGGGAAAAATGCGGTGATCCGTCAGAGATTTTCCAGCCTGGTACGCAAAAAGATCTTATATTTCTGTAAGCAAAATGGAGTGTCAGAAAATGTTCTGTTCCTGACAGCATTTAATTACAGCATTGCCCTGTTTAGCGATGAGGAGGATGTATTTAGCAATAGCATCCATAGCGGAAGAACGGATAGCCGCTGGACCCGGCTGGCGGGACCTTTGTTTCTGACGTATTACTGCAGATATACGAAGGAGCCTCATGAACGTGTTCTGGAGCTGCTTCAGAAGACGGGAACACAGATCATGGATACAATGAAATGTTCTGTTGCCGCGCCCAGAGAGGGAGAAATGTTTTTCCAATTCCAGGGGGATATCTTAAATATTAATGAGATCGGCGGGTTTCCTGCAGAAAGGATCCATCTGCAATTGGATTCTCTTCCCTTCCATATGCAGGTCATGTCCGATGAGGAAGGATATTATCTGGAACTACGCTATTGGGAAAACCGATTTGACAGGAAACTGTTAGACGTCTTTTTGACTTGCTACGAAGGAATTGTGGCGGCCATGCTGGAGGAGCGTTCTGTCAGAAGATTAAAGAAACATTTGCCGGAGCAGGTGTATCCAAAACATTTTTATATTGAGACCGGACGGTTAAACGAAGAGGCCGGAGAGAAGTTATTAACGGACCTGCCGGACAAGGAAAAGGTCAAAGTATATGTGCTGGATGAAAGCTATAATAAAAAGCCGTACGGCGCCTGGGGCCCGCTGTTTATCATGGCCCATGAGCCTGTGGGCAGCCAGGGGGAGGCGCAGAGCCTGTATACTCCGGGGACTATTTATAATACCGGAAGGGTCGCAAGGATTCTGCAGGATGGGTCTGTAGATTTCCTGGAGAATAGTGGAAGGACAGTATTGACCGAGGGAATCCGGGGCCGCAGATATTATGATCTGGCTATGTTGGAAAAGACGCTGGAGAGATATGAAGGGATAGAATATGTTGAGGCATATCTGCGCTATAATAAAGAAATTAATGAAATGAGCCTGATTGCTGAGGTTAAAGCCCGGGAAGGGATTGATCTGGAGAAGGTAAAGGGCTTTGTTGCAGAGAACTGCCCGGAAGAGCTGGTACCATCGGAGATTATCAAGCTCTAAAGCCCGGCCGGGGACAGATAGATTAGGGCAGCTATCTGTATGATCAGAATCAGAGGCATCCCGACTACAAAGTACCAGTGCTTGGTTTTGTGGTGAAACAGGTACATGCCTGCCCAGGTTCCGATGCTCCCGCCCAGCAGGCTAAGGGCGAAAAGAGTCTTCTCGGGGATTCGCCATGTATGCCGGACTGCCCGTTTTTTATCAGAATACATAGCGCCCAATCCGATCAGATTTATAATAATTATGTAAATTACAAAATATCGCATTTTTATTTCTTTCCTTTAACTTTTGGGTAATAAAAGCAGAAAACGAAGAAAACGCGCAACAGCGTTTCCTTCGTTTTCTGTTCTATAATATTTTAATTTGAATATTAATGTATTTTTGTCAGCCTTCAATAGAGATCAGCTTTTTGCTTTCCTCCTTTGGTTTGTTCTCCTGCTTCGGTACAGTAATGCTTAGAATCCCATCGGTGAACTTAGCTTTGATGTCTTCTTCTGTCACATTGTCACCCACATAGAAGCTTCTCTGGTAATTGCCATAATATCTCTCTCTGCGGAGATATTTGCCCTGGGAATCTTTCTCCTCTGTGGAATCTGTGTGCTGGGCGCTGACGGTAAGATATCCGTTTTTCAATTCTGCCTGGACATTTTCCTTGGTATAACCCGGCAGCTCCATATCAATCTCGTAGGAATTTTCCAGTTCACGAATATCTGTCTTCATAGCATTCATGCTTGTTCTGGCTGAAGGAACTGTGGTATTCCAAAAGGAATCGTCAAAAAAGTCATCAAAAACATTGGTTAAGTGATTGTTAAAAATTGATGGTGCAAACATATGAACCCCTTCTTTCTTCAAAACAATGAACAGTTGCTTTAAATAAATTTTTAACATCGGACAGCTATTTTATTCTCCCGTGGAGAAAAATATACGGTCCGGGACAAGAGGCCCTGTTAATGGGGTCTGGTTGTTGTCTGATTCTGTTATACAACTTTTTGTTAGCACTGTCAAGAGGTGAGTGCTAATTTTTTTAAAAAAATTTTTTGTCGTATTGAATCTGCGGGATTTACAGCATTTGCGCCTTCCGTTCTTGCCTGTGAAGAGGAAATATCAGTTTTTCTTTCTCTGTCTGGATACGATCACACAATACACTGCACAATACACTGGGCTTGAATGCCAAAGTAAATTCCAGTGACAAACGAAATTCCAGACTGCCAGAGAAAATGCGGGGTCCAACCAACTT